>JBGCFT010000068.1:0-13296 GCA_045107085.1 Marinicellaceae bacterium
CCGTTTTGAAAAATCAAGTCAAGATCAGCGATGTTATCATAAACTTCATCGAAGCCAGCATCATAAAAACCACCGGTTTCCCCAGGAAATCCTTGAGGGTTAGTGTCTTCATTAACCGGGGCAAGTTGTGCTTCAACATCAACATTAGTTGTCCATGAAAACGTGTCTTGTAAGCACATATCCACACCATCTGAATTAGACTGTTGTCTAGCATCACCACCTGCAGTATTATTGAAAATCGCTGCACCAATCGTAAAACTGCCTTCAGGCCAATCATTGTTGTTATCTATTAAATTACATTTACCAGATATATCTGGAGACGTATTTGGCCCAATAAAACCACCTTGTGTGTCTTGAAAGATTGAATTTTCTATGCGTAAATCACCTATTGAACTCACCCAAGCAAAAGAATCATAAGTTCCTGCCACTTCGTGGGGATAATAATTGCCTACCGCAGTGATGTGAGCCAATTCAGATACTCCCTCAATATTAAATAAATAATTGGTCTTATTACTTAACATATTGCTGTACTCCATTTCCAATATACTTCCAGAATTAACTTCAATCAATGAATGCGTGGTCGTTGGCGTAGAATCTTCAATTAGTTCATTACGATCAAAAATTGTTCGACTTATTCTTACTTTAGAATTTTTTATATAGATTAAATTATCAATAAATTGATTTTGCTCAAATTCCGAACAACTGATTAAATTTGGACAATTATTGGTTCTGTCTACAACTACTGAAAATTCACTGGTACCACCATTACTGACATACAACCCTGCACCTTGACTATCGGCTTTATTATTTAAAAAATAAGTATTAATAAACACGGCTTGTCCAGTTCCCACAACAGCCACAGCTCCTCCAAATTCAGCACTATTATCACGGATAACGACACGGTCAGCACCTCCATTTGCAAATAATAGTCCTCCACCGGCAACATAGATTCCACCTCCATATTCTGCGTTATTCACTTTTCCACCGAATCCTCCAACTATTGCGCTTCCTCCTTCCAACACTCCATAACAGCCATCACCTATGTAGATATTGCCTCCAAAAAACCCAAGATTCGATGAAACTCTACCTGAAATATTTATTTCGCCAGACAAACAAGCGATACCTGAACCGACAAAAAAATCTCCACCACTTTCAAAATTATTGTCCACTGAACTTCCTGACTCAAGATTTAGAATTGAGTCGCCATGAACCAAAACACCTCCGTATGAATTAAACAATATGTCTACATTATTCAAAGTGACATGAGACTGACTAAATATTTGAAGACCTCTGCCTTGATGGCTATCACTCAAGCCCAAGTTTTCTAAAGTAATAACTGATTGGTTCCTAATTTTGAAAATAGTATCATCACCTGAACCAATATTGGTTGTTCCACTACTGGATGAACTATTACAATCAGCATAACCGCCAACAATTTTCAATTCTCCATATGTTGAATCATTATGCCCAGTTAAACTATAAGACCCGAATGAATTTCCTAAATAAGTTGCTTGGTTAGTTAGTCTAATTTCATCTGCTTCGGTCCCATTGGCAACGGCCGCCAGAATGGCCGAAAATAAATTATCATGATGATTAGATCCATCACAATTCGCACTATTTACCTCATCCCCAACATAGAATATGGCAGCAACAGATTGAAATGACGCCATTGCACAAATCAAAATTAACAGTATTTTTTTCATGATCTCTCCCCAAGTCTCATTTGACAGTATAGATTAAACATCAAATAAAGGTTAATATAATGACATAAGTATATCTCATCTCAATCGTTACATACAAGCCAAAATATATAATATGAGATGTCTAAAACCCAATATTAATTTATTACTCACTTTAAAAGTACTCTTCATTAATCTTTGGAATGGGCTTCACCCTATTCTTTTCTTCTTTGGTCTATAAACAAATATCAGGAATAATCTAATAACACCATAAAACATATTCAAAAGTATCATCTTCATACAATAAAAAATATTATTTTTATTGCTGACATATTTTTCTGATAAAATCATGACTTAATTTTTAAAAGAGAGAGGAACATGGTAAATATCCACCACAAAATCATTCTGTTTGTGTGTCTTGTTTTGATATCAATTTCAAGCATAGCAAAAAAACAAGAAGAATCAAAAACAAACAACCCACTTGCAGGAATACCCTTAAGGAATATTGGGCCGGCATTAATTTCTGGCCGCATATCAGATTTTGCCTTTAACCCTGATAAAAAACACGAATTTTATGTTGCTACAGCTGCTGGAAACTTATGGAAAACAACGAATAATGCCATCACTTGGGAGCCCATATTCGATCATGAAGGTTCTTATTCAATTGGATCCATAAAAATGGACCCTTCAGATTCACTCACATTATGGGTTGGATCGGGAGAAAATAATGCCCAAAGATCTGTGCCTTTTGGTGATGGCATATACAAAACTGTTGATGGCGGTAAATCATGGAAAAATATGGGTTTAAAAGACTCGGGGCATATTTCTCAAATTTGGGTGCATCCCAATGATTCGGATACCGTTTTAGTTGCTGCCCAAGGCCCATTATGGAGTGACGGTGGAGACCGCGGTCTTTATAAAACAACCGATGGTGGAGAAACTTGGAAGCGAATATTAAACATTGATAAATATACAGGAGTGAATGAATTTGTAGTTGATCTAGACAATCCTGATAACATTGTTGCCAGTTCTTATCAACGCAGAAGACATGTTTGGGTGCTCATCAATGGTGGTCCAGGTAGTGGTATCCATAGAACAACAGATGGTGGCGAAACCTGGACAGAAGTCAAATCCTCTTTACCAAAAGACCACATGGGCCGCATAGGATTAATTGGTGCACCTTCAATGCCTAATAGAATCTATGCCATAGTTGAATCAAATAAAAAAGAGCAAGGTGTATTCTTATCAGATGACTTTGGGGTGACATTCTCAAAACAATCCAGCTATATGGCCAGTAGTCCCCAATACTATAATGAGTTAATCGTTGATCCTAAAAACCCAGACCGAGTTTATTCAATGAGTACTTTTACCCATGTATCTGAAGATGCAGGAAAAACTTGGACTAAGTTATCACTAAAATTTCGACACGTCGATGACCATGCTTTATGGATCAATCCAGATAACACTGATCATCTCTATATTGGTGGAGATGGTGGCGTTTATGAATCTTATGACAGAGGTCAAACTTGGCGACATATACAAAATCTTCCTTTAGCACAATTTTATAGAATTACTCCTGATAATGCTGAACCTTTTTACAATGTTTGTGGTGGTACACAAGATAACAATTCTTTATGTGGGCCTTCAAGAACAGACAAAATTCATGGTGTGACAAACGCAGATTGGGATATCATTCTGGGCGGCGATGGTTACAAAGCACAAATTGATCCAAATGATACCAATATTGTCTATGCTCAATATCAGTATGGCGGATTAGCGCGGGTTGATCGTCGCACAGATGAACGTTTATACATTACACCCCATCCCAAGAAAGGCGAAAATGCTTACAAATGGAACTGGAATACGCCCTTAATAATTAGTCCTCATATGAGCACCCGCATATTCTATGCCGCTGAAAAATTATTTCAATCAGATGACCGAGGAAATTCATGGAAAGTCATCAGCCCTGATCTCACCCAACAAATTGACCGTAATAAACTTAAAGTCATGGGCAGAGTGTGGAGCGTTGATTCAGTAGCAAAAAATAAATCAACCTCGATGTATGGAAGTTTAATAGGTATCACAGAAAGCCCATTAAAAGAGGGTTTGATTATGGTAGGATCTGATGATGGTATTATCAGCACAACCAATAATGGTGGTAAAGATTGGCAATCCGTCAAATCATTTCCAAAAGTTCCTGACATGTCATATGTTTCAGATGTATTGTTCTCATTGCACAATGAAAATGTGGCTTATGCCACCATTGATAATCACAAGCGTGGAGATCATAAACCTTATGTATTAAAATCTGTAGATCAAGGAAAAAGTTGGAAACAAATTACAGGCAATTTACCTAAATGGGGACCTACACACACAATTGTGGAAGATCACATAGACCCGAATTTATTATTTGTAGGAACCGAATTTGGAATATTCTTTACTCAAGATGGCGGTAAAGATTGGCAAAAACTAACCAATCTACCAACCACAGCAGTTCGAGATTTAGAGATTCAACGCAGAGAAAATGATTTGGTTGTGGCATCATTTGGTCGTGGTGTTTACATTTTAGATGATTATTCCCCGCTAAGAACACAATCATCAGATTTAGAAAAAGCCAGTGCTACACTCTTTCCCATTCGTGATAGTTGGATATATATTGAAGGTTCTCGAATCGATAACAGAGAAAAAGGTTCATCTGGTAGTGACTACTTTACAGCTAAAAACCCACCTTCAGGTGTGACATTTTCTTATTATCTAAAAGACAGTTATAAAAGCTTAAAAAAGCAAAGGCGAGCGCAAGAAATAGAATTAGAAAAAGAGTCAGCTGACACACCCTACCCTTCATGGGAAGAATTAAGAAAAGAAGACAATGAACAAGCACCCGCGCTGTATTTTGAAATTACAGACAGCAATAATAAGGTTGTCAACCGTGTTCCAGCAAGCACTAAAAAAGGCTTTCACAGAACCCAATGGAATATGCGCTTACCAGCACCAGATGCAGTAAAACTTAAACAGCCTAGTTGGGTACCTTATTGGGCATCAGCTCCAATGGGACCAATGGCGACTCCAGGTGAATACACCGCCACTCTTTACAAATGGCAAACTGGTGAATTGACTCAAATGGGCTCCCCACAATCCTTTAATTTAAAAGTCTTAAGGAACAGTCCTGAAATCACTAAAAATCCTCAAGCTGTTCAAGATTTCCATCAAAAATTATCTGACATGCAAAGAACCATTGAAGGCGTGAGCGGCAAATTAGGTGAAATGAATAACAGCATGTCACATCTCTATAAAGCGCTTGAATTAACCACATCTGCTGATAAAAATTCTAGAATGCAATTAGATGCTATCAGAGATAGAATGATTCAATTCAAAGTCAAATTAAATGGTGACAGCACTATTTCGTCAAGAGCAGAACCTGTACCATGGTCTGTTTCTCAAAGGGTTGGTACTTTATTTGGTAGCATTATTAAAACACAATATGATGTTCCACAAGGTTTCAAAGATTCTTATAAAATCGCTGAGCAGGAATTATCTGACTTGGTTAAAGAACTGAAAAGCTTAGATGCCGATCTAAAATCATTTGAACAATATATCGAGTCAAAAGGTGCTCCATGGACACCAGGAAGATTGCCAACCTGGAAAGAATAAATAACTTAATATTTTGTCTTAAAAGCCTGCTTAATTGCAGGCTTTTTTTTGCCCGTCATTCTCAATATAAAGTCAAAGTATTTAATCTTATTTAATTTTATTTAATTAATTTGAGCTACTTCAACTCTACTTTTCGAATTAGATAAGTACACACCAAAAACATCAATGAGGAGTTAAAGTGAATAAAGTCAATCTGATAATAACGATCATGGTTATCAATTTATTAAGTGCTTGTGGCAGCCCAAAAAGACAACCCATAGATAACGTAGCAGGAAGATCAACAACCTATATTGATCCAGGTTCCAGAGGGTCTGTCAGTGGCGTTGGAGTCGAATCACAAGACATTTTATCAATGACTGATAAAATGATGAGGAGCATCATTACCAGTGGAATATTAGAAGGCAAAGCCAAAGCCCCAAGGATCATCATGGATTCAAAATATTTCGAGAACCAAAGTTCACAAGCCCTAAATAAAAACTTAATTGTTGATAAATTAAGAACTGGATTAATCAGATCCGCCAGAGGCCGTGTCATGTTTCTAGCTAGGCAGTCCATTGGTATGATTGAAAAAGAACGACAATTAAAAAGACAAGGAACAGTTGATCAAGGCACCATAGGACTCACAAAAGCCACTGGTGGCGCAGATTATCGCATGACTGGGAGCATCAAATCATTGGATGCCATTGATAGAAACACTGGCACAATTCAACGCTATACACAAATTACCTTTGAATTAATAGACTTGGAATATGGTGCCATTGTTTGGTCGGATGAATTCGAATTTTCTAAATTTGCACAAGATGATGCAATCTACAGGTAGGTTTATTATGAAAAATTTAGCACTGATAGTTTTTCTATTTTTAATCAGTTGTAGTTCAGCTCCAAAGTATAAATATGAAGCCAACATTAAAGAATCTGATTTGAATAATTTTATGCAGAATAAACCAGAAGCTTACAGAGAATTCTTCAAAATTTATCTTAGACAAGGGCAAAGAAACGCTGTTCTCAATGAAATGCGCATTGGACTTATGGCTTTCCATAATCAAGATTATGATTTATCTGCTTGGTTATTTGATCGAGCCATCAATAAAATAGAAACCATTTATGCCAATAACAAAAAAGCAAAAAAAGCCAGATCAAAATTTACCAGAGAAGAAGTCAAAGACTTTAAAGGCGACCCTTATGAGAGAGCCATGGTGTATTTTTATCGGGGATTAATCTATTTACACAATGACGATTATGAAAATGCAAGAGCCAGTATGCTTGGTGGTTTATTACAAGATTCATTGGCAGAAGACCATACTTACGAACAAGATTTTGCTTCACATTATTATATAGCAGCATGGGCTTCAGCTTGTAATGGTAACCCATCACAAGCTGAAGATTATTATAAACAAGCGCTCAAATATAAACCCCATTTAACTATTCCTAACCAAAATGATAGCGTTTTAATGATAGCAACTTCAGGAATCAGTCCCATAAAGAAAAGGCAAGGCAAATACAATGAACAAAGGTATTTTGAGACATCTGCAGATATTGCCTCTTATCAAATAGCCACCCCTGATTTAAAACTAAATAATAAATCGGTTCCGTTTTATATGTCTGATAACTTGCACTGGCAGGCCACAACCAGAGGTGGGCGTGCGATTGATATCATTAACGAAGGCAAAGCTGAGTTTAAAGAAAATACCGATAAAGCCGGAGATTCCTTTGTTAAAACTGGCAGTACCTTGATGAATCAAGCTGCCTATTCAAACAATCAAGATTTGGGCAATGCTGGAGCGGTTTTTGCCTTAGTCGGATTGATTTCCAAAGGTTTTTCAAGAGCTTCAAAACCTACTGCAGATATCAGATATTGGGACAATTTACCCAGTCAAATTAATATAGCAACAATGAATAAAGACACCCTTAATTCGGCTCAGATACATTACAATTTTATTGATAATGCAAGCCAACTCTCTCATGATTATAGCAGGAAATTTCAAAACAAATTGACATCTCATATTCAATCAAATGCCAGTTGTGACTTACTGGTTTTAAGCAATAAAAGTCACTATTTAACATATCGACACATCAACCCATAAAGGTGAATTATATGCGCAATTTTTTTATTCTAATGTTTTTACCCATACTATTAATACTCACATCTTGTTCTGGTTCTAATCGGCAAAGTCCTCCTGTAACATTCCCAATCTGTGACTTTACTGATGCCCCTTATGGTTCTGCTCCAAGGGGTTATGGAGAACTCGTCCCATCTATAGCCAATACGCTGCATCCTATTGCATTATCTACTGTGAGTATTACCGATACCAATTTGCTTAGAAGAGTTGTCGTGCAAGATGTCAAAGCCAAAAGGACTGTAGCAGATAGACTAAACGTCTATACAAGAATTGTTAATTGTACTGATTTTCCAATAATATTGGAGGCCCGTACTCAATTTCTTGATAATAACCAAATCATTTCAGAGCCAGTTACTGCATGGAAACGTCTCTATCTTCCAGCTAGGACATTAGGAAATTATCAAGAAACATCAATCATGCAACCGATGCCAGATAGCTTCTTAATTGAACTGAGAGAGCAGTTATGATTATTTTGAAACCACTCATTAAAATTAATAAGCATTGTTATCAGGGCATTTTTGTTTCTGCACTATTGTGTGCTAGTTTTTCTTGTTATGCGCAATACCGCAATGATATGCCAGAGGTTGCAGAAAATCATTCAAATCAGAAACAAGTACACAATAATCCACAGTATTTGAATCAGTCTCTTTTATCTCAGCAATACATTCAATCTGGTCGTCCCAAAGTTATGGTATTGCTAGGGCGTGAATTTGGAAGTAGCTTATCTCAATGGCAAGCTGATTCAAGAGAAACAATTTCAACAATGAATCGAGCCTATCAGGGTAAAAGTCAAGCAAAAGATACACGAGACTCTTATAGAATGACTGAAAAAAGACAAATAATTACGTCCAATATTACACCAGGAATGCAAAATTTCTATGCAGGATTTAGTCAATATTTGCAATCAGCAAGTATAGGAATGGTCAGTTATGACAGCCTATTGAGAAAAACTCAAAGACTCAATGAACTTTCGGGCACAATTGACAGAAGCACTGATTTTAGAGAAGTTGAAGCAGATGCTATTATTGAGAATGTTGATATATTGATAGAAATTGTTGATGCGGGTTCAGAGACAATTATGGGCCAAACAGTAGACAAAGTGCATTTAAAAATCACCCGAATGGATACTTATGAAACAGTCGCTGAGCATACTGGAGTGGCACAAGATTATTTTTCCATAACCGAGTCTTGGGTCACCAATGATTCAGGCTATGAAAAAATCCAAAATATTTCACAGCACCATGCACAAATAGGGCAAACAAAAGCCCATCAACTTTTGCCAATGGCTTTGACACAACCTTTTATAAAATCACAAACAAAACCCTCTGGCACCTCTGTAGTGCCAACCCAAGTTCTGAAGAAAAAACGTGTTCTTCCTCCTAATAAATAATTTGAAATCATCATGAATAGGTCAGTTTTACTTTTACCATTAATACTCATTAAATTATTAATTTACTCAGATTCATATAGCCAACCCTCTGTTTCTGATCGCATTGATATCACCTTAAAAATGCTTCAAAAAAACAAAAGTGATTATTGGAAACTGACTGGAAAAATTGAATCACATCTCAAGAATAAAGTCACTAATGTTGCGGACAGACAACTCATCGGTTTATTTAAAATTCTTGGTCGTCACCAACAGTTAAACGAAGATTTGGCTAAAATTGATGCCAAACTAGATTTGGCCTATAAAAAATGGCGCAATGAAAACCCAGGATACAATAGATACGATTGGAAAAAGCAAGGTCTGGAACGATTAGAGTTAATTAAATTAAGCGCAGAAAAATCTCAATTATGGAGCCAATATATTAATGATCAAGGACATTACCGACACAAAGTCATGACTGGTAAAGATGGCGTATTAATCGGTTTGCAAAACCAACAAGACAGATTATTAAAAGAAAGAAAAAGATTAACCCAATTACTCAGAGAGCTACAATTACAATTGGCCAAAAATTTAAAGCAACCCCTCACTTTTCACATTTTAGGTGACCTCACTAGATGGGTTGATAAAAATGATACGGAAATAATAGAATTTGTGATTTCACATGGCACACCTCCTTTTTCACTACAATACTCTACTCCTGGACAAGGATTAATTAATAAAAGCATTAATAAACTGGGTAAATTTCAAATTAAGCATCCTATTACAATAGCTGAAGATACAGGTTTAATTGTCTTTTATTTAGAAGACAAACAAAGACCAAAGAACATGAGATCTGAATCTGTGTCTTTTATTTATACTGGTGATGATACTAAGCCAAGACCAGACGAGTCAAAATCCACCTCACCGACGGATAATGTTAACGGTAAAGGTCAAATTAAAAAGCCCAGTTATGATGAAATCATAATCAAAAATCAATGCGAACAATTAGACCAATCATCTGCAGCTTGGCAGCAATTGTGTCAACCAGATAATCCTTTGGTTCCGATATCTGGAACTTTGCGTTTTGATTTTAGTTGTGGAGATGCATTTGAATTATCTCCAAATGATATACTTTATCCAAAAACTTGTGATGTCATTGTCAAAACCGCTGGGAACTTAAATGATAAAATAATACTATCAACTTTATACAATAAAAACTTATTAGATATTACCTTTGATGAACAAGAGAAAAATGCTGAGTATCAACAGACAAGATTTTTATTAATTATTAGAACCATAGCTTCAGCCCCACCTGGTTTGACTGAATTAGTCATTAAAGTCAAACAAGGAACTCTAGAAAGTGAGAAACTCATTAATATAGCCATTTTACCACCAGGAATTGAACCAAGCTCTGGCTCTGGTATTCGACCTCCTGCAGATGTAGAAACGGGTTCAGGTGGTGACTATTGTGTTTGGCGTTCGAAATCTTTTGGTGATAAACCCAAATGTTTTAATATTTCTACAGCAAAATGTGATCATCCTAATTACGAGGGACACAGCAAATATGAATTAGTTGGGTCAAATCTCACTCAATCTGAAGCTTCTAAAAGAGCCTATATACTGAGTCCTTATAAAGGCAATTTATATGGCTGTGATAATTTTGAAGATAACAGACAAGCTACAAAAACTGACAAAGACAAAGATTCAATTGCAGATGAACTCGATAACTGTCCTAATCAGCCCAATCCCAATCAACTAGATACAAATGCCAATGGTATTGGAGATGCTTGTGAAAAACCTACAACAGTCAATGACCAAGATAATGATGGTATCATGGATGCAAAAGACAATTGTCCATCTATTCATAATTCCAATCAAATTGATACCGACAATAATGGCACAGGAGATGCATGCCAAAATCAACACAATACAAATGATTTATCCAATGCCGATTGCAGTGCCTACCAAGGAATGCAACCTATTTGGGACGAATTGACCCAATCAATTGGGTGCACTTGTCAAGGAAATCAAGATTGGTCAGATCAATTAAATCGGTGTGCTGATAAAATAGAATCAATTCTTGCAGAGACTGATTGTTCCGCTTTTGGAGCCGCAAAAGCCGTGTATGACAATGCTTCAAATCAAGCCATGTGCGAATGCCATACAGGTTATGAATTTGATGACAATAATATTTGTACCGCATTGACTATTGATGAAAATTGTACTGACTATCCTGGAACAATCTATCAAAATAATCAGTGCCAATGTCCTGGAACTCTTGAGTGGTCTGAATCCAAAAGACAATGTGTCAACAATGCTGATTTGACACAAGCAGACATTGATTGCACGGCTTATGCGGGCAGTGTTCCTAAATGGAACGAGACTGATAAAAACTGGCAATGTCTTTGCATTGGAAATAAAACATGGTCTTCAAGATTAAATGCATGTGCTTATGCAGAAGATGAAGCTGTCGCCGATCTTGATTGCTCTTCCTATCAAGGAGCCATTGCACAATTTAATGACTTTACAGGACAGGTTGAATGCCAATGCCAAAATGGATTCAAACTTGATAGTATCAGTAATAGTTGTGAAGCTCAATCTGGAAATACATCTAATCAAGCTGGAAATACAGTATTACCAACACCTGAAATCATTCTTCCAGGTGAGTGCAATGTTCTTTATGATGATGGCAGCGATCAACCCGAGAGTTATGTTTTTAAAGTGCAAGGTATTTCACAAATCAAACTCAATTACGATACTGATAGCATAAAAGATAATATAAGTATTTTAAGTGCCTCACGAAAAGAATTATGGCGTTCGGGCTGTGTTGGCACAGGCAGTTATAAAACAAAAATTTTGGATATTCCAAATGGAACTGAGGATATTATTATTGATGTCCACCCTAATTGTGATGGTAAATCATCTGGAACCAGTTGGAAATTTAAAGCGGAGTGTCTTTGATCTTTTGTAGCAATTTAAGGCACTTCTTAGTTAAATGATTTTCATTGCCTTTGGTGTTTTTCAAAATACCACAGGCTGTGTTGGTGGCGTCAAAATCTTGACTGCCTTGTACAAAATTGGCCATCGCTAATGCATACAATGATTCTCCCAATAGCCAGTGATCTGGTGGTAATTTTTCTTTTCTAATTTTGATTGCTTTTTCAATCAAATTTATACCTTCCTCAACATCTGTGAGCGCAATTTTAGCTCTTCCTAATCCCACATAATTATAAGACAAATATAAGTGATCTGATGGCAATGTTTCCAGTCTAATTTTCAAGGATCGATGGAATAAATCGTGCGCTTGTTGAAAAGATAACAACTCTAATAAAGTATTGCCCCTATTGGTCATAATAGAAAGTGATTGTGGGTGTTTCTCGCCTTTAGCTTCAATAATTGTTTGCATCAGTTTGGCGTAAATTTCTTCTGCTTGAATAAAGTCCCCTATTTCATGGTGAACCATGGCCAGATTATTCCAAGCATCATTGATTCGCATGTGCCCTGGAACCAGTGTGGCTTGCCTTACCTTTAATGCTTTTTCTAAATAAGTAAAAGCTTCTTCAGGACGACCCGCATCATTTAATAATAAACCTAAATTTGTTAATGATTGTGCTTGTTCTGGATGGGCTTTAGTATAAATTTCAGCCCTTAAACTATGTGCTTGCTTAAAATACTTTTCACCCATTGGTAAATCACCTTGTAAGTAATAAGCCAGTCCTAAATTATTGATATTGGTTGCATAATCCTTATCAAATAAAGATGCTTTTTTTGAAGCCAATATTTTTTCTCTAATGCCTTTAGTTTTTATCAATAAGTCTTGTACTTGTTGATACTGACCTTGACGAAAATAAACAGAACTCAGATCATTTAATGCTTGCGCATACTCAAAAGATTGGTTTCCATAGAGTGATAAAGTCAATTCTGTGGCAGAATCTAACATAATCTCAGCTTGTTTGATTTCTCCCAATAATACCATCACACTGCCCAACTTACTTTTGGCCGATATAATATCAGCTGAGTAATTCAGTTGATCCTTTTCAAAAATTTCTAAGCTTTCTAGCAACCATTCTTTGGCTTGTTTGTTTTCAGACATTAACGTCGCATTTTCACCCAACAAAAGTAAACCTTTGGCTTTTTCGTAGGCATCATTAGGAAACAATGCCAATCTGATTGCATAAACCTCTTTTAATATTTCTTGTGATTTATGGTAATTTCCGAGGTTTTGATAAGTGATGGCAATTTCTTGAAGCAAATCAGCTTCTATTTCAGAATGTTCCTTAAATCGACTTCTGACCTGTTGTAAACCCATGTCTAATACTTCAGTTGCACTTAACTCTTTGCCTATGGCATACGAGGGATCAGCTGAGTTGAAGACATCTGTCATGAGATTTTTGACAGTGATGGCCTTATCTCTTTCCGTTGTTAATTGTTGATTATGCCTGTTTAATTGCCATGAAAAAACAAATGAAATAAACACAAT
>JBGCFT010000069.1:0-16845 GCA_045107085.1 Marinicellaceae bacterium
TGGCTATTGCTGTTCCATTTGATCAAAAACCAGCATCAGTAGGTAATGGTGTAATGATTGCACTGTTCATGGAAAATAAAGATAAAGTCGATGCATTTTATGCAAAAGCGCTTGAGCTTGGTGGCACTTGCGAAGGCAAACCCGGATTTCGTCCCGAAGAAGACACAAAAGGCTTTTATGCTGGATATTTTCGTGACTTGGATGGTAACAAATTGAATGCCTATTGCATGGTTGAGTAAACTAATGAGGTCGGGGAATAGCTTTCTCCGACCTTATCAACATATAAATGCTATTTATCATGAAAGAATTAGATTGAGTCTTATTTGCCTTGTAGTATTATAAAGAGTTTAATTTGAAAGAAATGCAATGTTGAAGAATAAACTGTTGGACTACATAAAAATGAAGAGTTTAAAACACTTAACAATTCTGTTAGCAATCACCTCAATTACATCATGTGGAAAAGTCAATAAGGAAACAATCAAACCACAAGCAAATGAATTTCAAGTTGAATACAGCGGAGCATTAAAAAATATGATGCACAAAGGGGACATAACTGCAAAAGCTGATTTGAAAGACTTTGAAGGCTTTAAGCATTTTTACGCATTGGGTGCTTTTGAAAACTTAAAAGGAGAAATCCAGATATTTGACAGCAAACCATTTAACACACAGGTTAATCAAAACTCGCTAGAATTTGATAAAACCTATAATAAAAAAGCAACACTGCTTGTTTATGCAAGGGTTAACAAATGGCAATCACTAAATATCCCAGATCATGTCGTCACAAAACCCCAACTAGAAAAGTTCATAGAACAAAAAGCAAAGCAAAAACATATAAATATTGATGAGCCCTTCCCTTTTTTGATTGAAGGAACGATTCGATCATTTGATTGGCATGTTATCAACTGGAAACAAGGAGATACCGACCATTCGCATAAAAAGCATATAAATTCTGGTTTAAATGGAACAATCGAAAACACAGAAGTTGAATTATTAGGATTCTATTCAAATTCACATCATGCGGTATTTACACACCACTCTACCAATGTACACATTCATGTAAAAACGGCGGATAATAAAATAGCTGGACATGTTGATGACTTGAAGCTGGCAGAAGGAATGGTATTAAAATTACCGCAACTAAAATAATTATTAGAAAAATAATGATCTCTTAAACTACTGTCTATTTTGCTAAAAATATAGTAAATTAAAATTAACTAATTATCGTGAGAACATGTGATGGTATTGATTAAACTGACAATAGGACTGGTGTTTTTGTTAAGTACTTCTGCATCACAGATTAACACACTGCAAAAATTACTGATTAATCAAAAAGGCAATGATTTGATTTTTGAAAATAGCTTTGATACTGTTATTGAAAATACTGCAGAGCAACTCATTGCTTTTTATGCGCCTCACGGTGGGCAAGCTGGCTTTCCTCAAAATTATATTAATTCAATCGAAACACTATTATATGCTCAAGACGATATTGTTCTTGGTAATTACTCTTCTGCCAGAAGTAGGATTGATGCCATTTTGTCAGCACAACCGTTATCAACAGATATTTGGTGGAATGGGTTCTCCTTGTATGATCTGAATGTAGGTACTCCAATCGCTTATTATGGCATAAGGATGTTAGATTATATTGCAGATGTTGGAAATCTACCCAGCACTGGAACACTTAATTTTACAGCTGTGATTGCCACATGTGCGACTGTCACTCGACCTACTTTGCCAAATTTAGATCCAGAAACAGTTCAACTAAATATTGATAATGCAATACTGGCCAACAATTACAAAATATTATTTCAAGCGACAGATTTATTTCGACATTGGGTAAAAGCCATAACGGGTGGATATGAATTGCGTTTATCGGTGATTGAATCACCCATTTGTACAACGGTAGATTATACTTTGGGTGATGGCGTCATAGTCAGTTATCCAAATGCCAATGCCATGGTCAATTCTTTACCACAAACAGTCATTAATCAAACCGATTTATGGTGGGTGATTGCACCATCTGGTGTTCCTGGAGATGGATCAGAATACGACGATGTTTTTATTACAGGAGGGATGGGTCTTTATTCAAACGGATCACCTTTAATTCTGTCAGATGATGGATGGTTTATTCGTAAACCAGCACATTTGGGACAAGGTTTATACAGTGAGGTAGAACGACGTGTTTATCAACCTCAATGGTTTCAGCACGAATTTATGCACCATTTATTTAGAACTTGGCCAGAATTTGGACTAGAGGATACATCCCATCAATGGTTTGATCGCAATACATGGCCAAAGGATTTTGTTGGAGTTTTTGAACCCGACTATTATTCTGAAGCCATAAACAAACGATTAATCACTGCAAAACCCTCATTGGCCGAGGGATTAAAGCTGCCTTCTTTTGCAAACTTTGATGAGATACCGCTTTCTATCATTGCTGGAGACTATGAGCGTCTACCAGTGCAAAACGAATTTCATCAAATCAGCATTACAGTGGATAATGAAACTACCGCAACGTGGTCTAATGCTGCAAATGTATCTTGGTCATTATTTGTTAATAATGGTTCGTTATTTTCGGCAGCTTCATCACCTTATGGAGAGCAACCTTTGCAGGTATTAGTGAGTGAAAACAACCAAGTACAGTCAATAATATTTCTTGGTGAACCCTATATTAGATTACAAAATTAAAACAGTATTGCAATGATAATATTCCACCTTCTGATTTCCTAATTGAAAATTATCTGTATAAATTCATGAAGTATGAGAGAATTTTTGTGCCCATAGTTTTAGGTTCGCTTCAATCATATTAGAATTTTTTGTCATTAAGTTAGTATTAATTGAGTGAAAGTCATTTTTAATAACCCAAACGATCAACTATATAAATTAATAACCCGCAAAAGAAAAATATGGGTCTAAATATCACAATTCTATTAACATGAAACATTGCAAAAAAACAGATCAGTAAATTATGCATAATAGCAAATCATAAATTTCTTAAATTTATAAAAATAATATTTAAATCACAAAAACAAGAACTGCGTCACAAAAATTTAGATTGTAGAACGGCTAGAATTACTGAGCTGACAAAATTTATTAATTTTAAAGCAATCACCATCAAATAATAATAAATAGGTGATTTAACCCGAATGACATTTGACATTCCAATAACATAACAATAGAGAGGAGTAATTCTAATAATGAAAAAATTAGATACAGGCGCATTTGCGCCACAAAACCATAGATTCAAACCACTAAAAAAAGCCATAGCCACACTGGTTCTTGCTACTTTAAGCCAAGTCTCAATAGCACAAGATATACATCCCATAAAAGCGGAGTCCCCTCAAGTAGAGGATAAAATTATAACTTATGCACCTTCAACAATAATCCCAAATCAATATATTGTTGTATTCAAAGAGGAATTGGTTTCTGAAAAAGCAGAACAATTAACGCAAAGAAGCCACTACACGATTAAAGAAGCTAAAACCAAAGTCATTACTGATTTAAGTATTGATTTGGCTACAAAGGCTTCAGGTAGTCTCGAGCGAACTTATACGTCAGCTATCAATGGTTTTGTTTTAAAAAGTGCATCCAAAAAGGCAGTTGAAATCATGTCTAAAGACGACAGAGTTGCTTTTATCGAGCAAGATCAGCGCGTCTCAATCGAAGCCACTCAAAATAATGCCACTTGGGGTTTAGATAGAATTGATCAGGCTAATCTTCCATTAAATAACACCTATATTTACGATCAAAATGGTTCGGGAGTTAATGCCTATGTGGTAGATACTGGTGTAAGAACATCACATAGCCAGTTTGGTGGCAGAGCCAGTTCTGGTTTCACTGCAATCAATGATGGCAATGGATCCAATGACTGTAACGGACATGGTACACATGTAGCAGGTACGGTAGGAAGTTCAACATATGGTGTTGCTAAAAACGTTAATATAGTGGCTGTTCGGGTACTTGATTGTGCTGGTTCGGGTTCAAACTCAGGCGTACTTGCAGGAATTGATTGGGTCAAAGACAACCACGTAAAGCCAGCTGTTGCCAACATGAGTTTAGGTGGTGGAAGTAGTACAGCACTAGACAATGCAGTCAATGCTGCAGTTGCCGCTGGTGTGACTATGGTTGTTGCGGCAGGTAATGAAAACCAAAATGCTTGTAATGTTTCTCCAGCTCGTGCGGCAAATGCCATAACTGTTGGTTCTACTACCAGCTCTGATAGACGATCATCCTTTTCTAATTATGGTTCTTGTCTTGATATCTATGCACCCGGTTCTTCTATCACTTCCACTTGGTATACTGGAAACTCTTCAACCAACACTATTAGTGGTACTTCTATGGCTGCACCGCATGTGGCTGGTGTAGCAGCGCTATATTTGGATGATAACCCAAATGCCTCACCTGCCCAAGTTCAGGCAGCTATTGAAAATGCGTCTATCGCTAATAAAGTAAGTGATGCCAGAACAGGCTCTCCAAACTTATTGTTAAACAATGATTTTGGTGGAGGAACGCCTCCACCACCGCCTCCACCAACTGGCGGCACATTATCTAATGGTGTGGCTAAAACTGGTTTATCAGGAGCAACAGGTAGTCAAGCCAACTTTACTTTGTCGGTTCCTGCTGGAGCCACTAACCTAACCTTCAATATGAGCGGTGGAAGTGGTGATGCTGATTTATATGTAAAATTTGGTTCAGCACCCACAACATCTAGTTATGATTGTCGTCCTTATATAGGTGGTAACAATGAAAGTTGTCCCATTTCTAATGCTCAATCTGGAACATACTATGTAATGGTTGTTGCTTATTCAACTTACAGCAATGTTAGTTTAGTTGGCAGCTATACAGCCAGTTCTGGTGGCGGACAATCGTTATTTACTAATAACAGCAATGTGAATATTCCTGACAACAACCCAACTGGAGCAACCAGCAACATTAATGTTACAAGAAATGGCAACTCAAATACCATTAAGATTTCATACAATATTGTTCACACATACAGAGGCGATCTGAAGGTGGAAATATTTGCACCAAATGGCGCATCAGCGGTATTAAGAGAACCAAGTGGTGGTGGAACAGATAATATTGTTGACTCTAATACCTTAAATGCTGGATCCACTCCTGCTAATGGTGTCTGGAGATTAAAAGTTATTGATAATGCAGGAGCTGATGTTGGCTACATCAACTCATGGAGCATAGAGTTTTTATAATGCATTAATAATAAAATTTTAAACTAATGAAAAAAGCCCGTGGATTCAATTTCATGGGCTTTTTTTTAATTGGGTTTAATAAAATAAGATGCATTTAAATATAACCTGTCTTTACTTCTTAAATTATGATGTTATCATACAGAAAAATTACACAGGGAAAATACATACATGGAACAGAAAAGCCTCGAAACATCAAATCACAACCTTGATTCTGATATCAATAATGAATCATTTTCCAAAGAAATCACATTGTTTTATTTAATCAAAAATTTTTATTGGTTATGGATTAAACCAAACAATTTTTTCAATCAAGTGAATGCAAAAGTGACAAGTTTTGCCGTAGTTATATGTATTTATTTTATGGGTATCACTTCTGTTGCAGACCGCATTGATACCAATATCTTAAAGGCTTATTCAGGCGGAAAACCCAATGAGCTTATTATGAGTGCAACCACCAATTGGATTAATTACTGGGGTGTAGTTTTGGGTTTTGGGATTTTAGCAGCGGGCATCAGCTGGCTTTTTTGGGGTTGGATATTTAATTTAAGGGTGAAGTGGTCAGGAGATAAAGACTTTGACCCAACCCGTGGAAGGGTCATTTATAGTGTTTCTAATCTAGTACTTAATTTGCCTTACTTCATTTTATTGGTGGTTCCTGTATTTTTCTATCCAGATTACATCACATACTATAATCATAACGAGCTTTGGAGCTCTCTTATTATTATCTTTGCCATATGGGTTCATGTCACAAAGTTTTTTGTTGTCAAAGGACAGTTCAACGTCGAAACCTGGAAAGCAGTTATATGGTTTTTGGTCATTCCTTTATCAATCTTTTTTGGTGCAACCATAGTACTGACCATGTTTTTAGGCACATGACATGAAAGTTGTTATATATTTATCAATTGTTATTCTATTATCTGCATGTGATCCAATGAAGTTGTCTGCTAACTCTTATGAAAACAGTCAAAAAACCACATGGATTTATGTAGAAATCCAATCAAATGGGAAGTCATCAGATTATCGGTACTTTCTCTTTGGTGAGATGAAGGAAAGTTTATACCATGATATAAGTAATAATGTCATTGAATCAGGTTTCTTTATGCTCGCATCGGTTAAATACTATGACAACAATAATGTTGTGGCGAACTATTCTGATGGTTTATACACAGGAAATATGGTTTTTAGAATTGAAGACATCCAATTGATCAAAAAAATGAAAAAACCACCCGTTATTGGAATTGGTGCCAATGAAGCCACGGAAGAATTAGGCATTGAAAAATTGCCTGAATAAGAAAATTAAGGATTAATTCTACAAAAAATAACAAAAGATGCCTTTGTAAATGAATTCAACCAAATGCCATCAATTATATTTCTTGGAGAGCCATACATTGGATTGCATGAATAAAAACAGTTTTAATTAAAAGCTTGTTATTCTGTCTGTGCTCTCAATATACTCGTCGTTAATTTGTCCTTTCATGGACAATTACATTGATTGAATATAGTTCAATCAATGATTATTGTTTAACGAACTTTAGGTTTTTTGCACGGCCAGCATTCATAACAAAATCAGTGATCTGATCATTTTTCCTATTAAATTGAAACATTGACCTTTGAAAGCTCAATAAATCTTTATCAACTAAAATGAGTTTCACAGGATCATTGTTTTTTATTTGTAACTTTATTGTGTCACCATCTAATGAAATTTTATAAACCACATCTAGCTCAGAACTGTAATAGCTACCAACGAATTCATTAAGGTTAATGTTTGATAAATCTACAACCTCTTTGCGATTCAATTCTGATGCTCTTCCTTGTTGATCAACGAATATTTTTTGGGCTTCATTTTCTTTTAACTCGGCAAATGTAAATTTAATGTCATCAGAGCCATCAATTGTATAAGAGTTCAATTCACCCTTGATAAGGTCGTACTCTTCATCATTCCAGCTTTGTTTGGCATGAACTATTCCATCATTGTTTGAAACGATAATATCCATTCCGGGTCTTAGCTCATAACTCCCTACCAATTGTTTAGCTGAATATTCATCACTCTCTATGATGGACTCAACGATTTCTGAGGCATCTGATGTTTCCTCCTTTGCTTCATATTGATCACTTAAAAACACATCAGCCACTTGGTAAGCCATTGATGATGGATTGGCATCACCTCTATTGGCGAAAATAGCAACTGACAGTTTTTGATCCGGAAAACGCAACAATTCAGCACGAAAACCCACAAATGCACCGCCATGGCTGACTGTATTCAAGCCTTTGTGTTGACTAATCAACAGTCCAGAAGCATAGTCAATGTCTTCACCATTATTTAATTTACCTGTTTGAGTCATTATTTTCCAAAAGGCTTGGCTCAATGTCTCTGATTTATAATAGGCATCATCCCATTTTTTTATGTCTTCAATAGTGGTAAAAATTCCACCATCACCGATCATCTCTAGTGTGGTCATGCTTATTTGAAATCCATCCTTATCATTGGGTACATAACCAGAGGCTCTGTTTTTTACAATTTGAGTGTGGTCATTGTGAAAGTGTGTATTGTCCATTCCCAAGGGTTTGAATATTTCTTGCTTGGCGAAATCTGCCATCGACATTTCCGCCACTTGATTTACAATTTGTCCCAATAACCAGTACCCAGAATTACTGTAAACGTATTCTTCACCGGGTTCGAAATTCAATTCTGATTGATTGATCAACCAACGCATGACATCCTTATCCGTATAAAAATCATCTTCTTGTAATCCTTTGAGATAGGATAGTGTTAGATAATCCCGAATGCCACTGGTGTGATTTAGTAAATGACGTACCGTTATGTTTTTTGCATAATCAGGGAAATCAGGAAAAAACGTATGTAACGTGTCATCCAAATTTAATTGTTTCTTTTCTGCCAATAAAACTATAGATGCCGCGGTGAATTGCTTGGATGTGGATCCAATTCTAAACACGGATTTTGAATTGTTTGGTAAGTTATATTCTAGATTTGCCATTCCATATCCGCGGGCATAAATTAACTGACCATCTTTGATTATCCCTAACGCACAACCCGGTGTATCGCTTTTTTCCCAGTCACTAAATATTTCATCAACCGCTAGTCTTTGCTCTTTACTCAAAGTATTGGTATCAGCTAAAACCATAAATGACAAAGCAAGCAAAAACAGTGTAAGAGATGTAAGTTTCATAACAACAGATCTTTTTAAAGGAGAATTAATATACCACATTATTATTAACCTGTGTGCCCTATATTTCCCTGATATGAATCTTTACTAACTTAAAAGTTCAAGCTACTAAACTTTTAGCGAACACGGTGTTTTCATACAACTTATCATTAACTGAAAAGTTGAGCTCTCCCACGTTTTTATAATCATTTCTTTCATAAAACCGAATGGCTCTTTTATTTTTTATATAAACCGAAAGCCACATGGTATCTAATCGTAATTCTTTGGCTTGTTCTTCAACATAAGACATGAGTTTTTGGCCAATTCTCAGTGGTATAAATTCATTTAAGATGAATATGCGTTCTAGCTGGCAATTCTTTAGTGACTCAATATTTTCCTGTGGTTTATTGAGCACTATTTTTGCATAACCAGCCGGTAAATCATCCACATAGACAATATAGTATTGTATATTGGGATTTTTTATATTGTTGGTTGTAGTTGATATCGAAAAATTCTCGTTGAGGTATTTAGTGACATCATTTTTATCTTCAACATACGGGCCATGCGATTCGTACCAGGTGAGTCTCCCTAATAGTGCTATAACTTCTAAGTCTTCTATCTGTGCTTTTTCAATTTTAACCATTGTTATTACCTCTTGTTTTTAATCTTCTTAAATGAAACCCGTGCAGAAATACAGCAATGGTGCACCCTATTATGATGGGAGCAGCGCCAATGAGTGTGCCGTATATAATGTAGCCAATGTTCGCAATCAGAGAAATAAATCGAAGCTTATACTCACCTTTAGCGGACATGGAATAAAGGTTGATGACTAAAGCTGAATAGCCAATCATGTCAATTAAAACTGTATTCATATTTACCTCTGGTATTAAAAATTATCTACATAGTCAATATTTAATGCGGTTACATCTATTGCTATACTTAGTATAGTAGGTATAATAAGTATATTTATATATAAAGCAATAACGGTCAAAAAGGATAGGTTAGTAAAAACGTGAATTATGTTAAAATTTAATGAAAAAAATTACCCCTGCTACACAACATTAACCATGGGAATTATTGGAGGAAAGTGGAAGGCAGCTATCCTGTACAACTTGATATCTAAAACAATGCGATACAATGAACTCAGAAAAACCATGCCCACAATAACCGAACGCACCTTGAGTTTACAGCTAAAAACCTTGGAAAGTGACGGCATCATCAATCGAAAAGTCTATGCATCAAAACCACCACTAAAAGTTGAATATTCCTTAACCGAGCTTGGCAAAACCTTAATCCCCGTATTACGGGCCATTGTTGTATGGGGAAAATATGTGATTGAGAAGGAAAAGGGCCGGGTTGTTTGACAAGGATGACTGATAAAATAACAGTAATTAGGTGTGTTTCTTGTTTATGTTTGCCTTTAATAGTCCTTTGCAAAGCAAATTAGATTTGCTATAACTCTTCTTTAAGCAATTTTAAATATTTTTGGCATAAAAAAATATTTAATGATTGAGTAAATATTTAATAAAAAAAGTTATTTTTCTTCAATAATTTCATGTGTTTTACAGTAAACCGCTTTTGATTAAAGTTATAGCCAATTGACAATAGTAACCAGAGGGTTTATATTATAGTACCACTAAAAAAAGCTGGCCAATGACCATATATCAAAAAAGAATTCACGCAATTCCTGTTGCTAATCGTGCATATTATAGAGAGGAAAATCACCTCTTAAGCCAGATCGAATCAAGTATGTGTATTAAAACCAACGGTATTGACTCTGTCGATGTATTTACCTGATTAATTTTAATAGCGAAAATATTTGTATCAAAAATTTAAAAAAATTAATAGCAATAATACAATGGGAAAAGACGCAATGGGAAATAATGTAAACTTGATATGTCCTCAATGCTCACATATCAATCCTTCATCATCCTCAAATTGTCAAACGTGCAATTGGCAATTAATCAATGAACAGATTGATCAAACAAAGTACGTGTCTTTTGAAAAGTTTGAAGCTGAATTTACAATAAATGCGCAACAAGTTAAGCAGAATAAATCGAGTGAATTCGAACAGGTAAAATTAATCAACCACTTAAATGACTTTGATATTCATCAAGTCTTAGGTAAGGGAGGTATGGGGACTGTTTATCAAGCCAGTGATAAAACCTTACAAAGAGATGTGGCTATAAAAATTCTCAGTAATGATATTTTGGAATCTAAATATAGTGACATATTATTAGATGAAGCACGCATGGCAAGTAAGTTGAATCACACCAACATCGTCACCATTTATGATGTAGCACGATCAGAAAACAACAATTATATTGTCATGGAATGGGTAAAAGGCAAACCGTTAAGTGAATTAATTCCCGACCGAGGCTTGCCTTTTATAACGGCACTATATTATGCACAGCAAATTGCATATGGCTTGAGTTTTGCCCATGAAAAATATATCGTCCACCGAGATATTAAACCGCAAAACATCATGATCAACAATCAAGACCAGATCAAAATTTTAGACTTTGGGATTGCTAATCTTTTCAACCCCAAGGAGAATCGATCTAAGTCAAGAGAGCCAAATAAGAATCTTGGTACACCTCAGTACATGTCACCAGAACAAATTCAAGGTATAATCCCAGATCATCGCAGCGATATTTTTTCTTTTGGAATTGTCTTCTATCAAATGCTTTGTGGTGAAAATCCTTTTAAAGGTAAAGATATTACTACACTGTATGATTCAATATGTTCTGGTAACTACATACCTATTCAACAAATCTTACCAGAATTGCCAGTTCGCATTAGCAAACTTGTAGATAAACTGCTATCACCACAAAGAAATGAACGTTGGCAAAACACTGAAGAATTATCACAAGAAATTCATGCCATTTATAAGGAACATACTGATAAGAAAAACTGGTGGCAAAGTCGTCATTGGTTAGGTAAAGCAGCAATAATATTACCTTTTATATTTATCATAAGTTGGAGTTTGCAAGATATCCTATTTCCAGCATCAACCCAACAATTATTAGAAAAAAGGCTCCAAGAAGCGACAAAAATCGCCATTCTTCCATTCGATAATATTAGTGGTGATCCAGAAATTCAAATATTCAGTGATGGTTTAGCAGTTAACTTAAGTAGTGATTTATCTGCCATAGCCAGTGAAAAAGGTAATACTTGGATTCTGCCATCTTCTGAAACCAGACGCATAGAAAACCTCACTCCTAAATCAGTTTCAGATAAATACGGTGTGAACCTTATTTTAACTGGTAGTATTCAACACATGGGATCCACCCGTTTGCTGGTATTGAATTTGTTAAATGCAAGCAATGGGCAACCATTAAAAACCACAGAAATAAACATAAATGCAGAGCAGCTTTTCCAAGCCCATAGCTTGGTGCGAGAAGAAGCCTTATCTTTGCTCAATTGGAGCATTACTGAAAATAGTTTAGCAAAATTTAATGCACTAAGACCACAGTTAGATGGCGCATATAAAGAATATGTCAAAGGCAGAGGCTATCTTTATCGCTACGACCAAAATAACAATTTAGACAAATCAATGGCAGCCTTTAAAAAGGCCGTTAAATTGGATCCAAGTTATCAAAATGCATATATAGGAATGGCTGAAGTGATAGTGTTATTTTTTAATAGATCTATGGAATCTCATTGGCTGGATGACTTAACGGCTATTATTGATAAACTTGAATCAATTAACTCAAATCACAATCAAATCAACAATCTCAGAGCCAATGTTGCCATGAAACAAGGCAACTATGAATTGGCCGTGCAACTCTATCAATCAAGCATCGCTCAAAGTCCCCGATTAATTCAAGCCAAAAGAGGACTGGCACGAGCCTATAGTAAGCTAGGAGATAACAATAATGCAGAAAAAATATTCAACCAAGTCATACAACAAGCACCCAACAACTGGAGGCTCATCTCTGATGTAGGTATGTTCTACTTTAAAAATGGCAACTACAATAAATCATTAAATTATTTTAAAAAACTGATTAAAATCAGCCCTAATAACCATTTTGGATATACCTTAACTGCCGCTGCCTATTACTCAATGGATGATCTGGACAATGCCATTGACTTTACAAAAAAATCTATCGAATTGGAACCTACAGATAACGCATATTCTAATTTGGGAACCATGCTTTTTTCTACTGGCAAGTATGAAGATGCCATTGGAGCCTACAAAAGCGCACTTGAGATTTCTCAAGATAATTATATTATTTGGGGCAATTTAGCCGATGCTTACAAAGCATCCGAAAAGCCCATGAGTTTTTCAAGCTATGAACAAGCCTCTGAGTTAGCACAATTATCCTTAAAAACAAACTCAAACGACTCTTATACAAAGTCTCACCTCTCTTATTATTTAGCCAATCTCAATAACACTGCAGATGCCTTGTTTTATGCATCTCAAATCAATGAAAATAATACTGGATTGGAAAATTTTATTACAGCACTAACTTACGAACAATTAGGCATGACTGAAGAATCTATAAGGCACCTAGTTTTTGCGGTTGATAAAAACTATCCAATCAATGAAATCACTAATACACCTTTTTTAAAAAAAGCCAAGAACAATGAAAAATTTAGCATGATTATTAACCAAACAAATAATTAATAGTTTCTTGGCATTTTTTTAAGGGACTTCTACTTAACCTGGATCAGTATCCACCAAGATTGTTGGGTCCCAACTTGCTCTGCACTTATTTCCTTGTGCATCTTTAAATCGAACATACATTGTCACGTTCTTTCCTGTTTTATCTTCCTTTGCTGCTTCACATTTAAGCTTTAGTTTATCATTTGAAACCCTAGACAATTTCAAGTCATCGTCTTTAAAACGAAGTAACTTAGTAGCTATTGATTTATTGCCTTTCTTGGCTTGCAAAATAAACATGTATTTTTCATTTTTTATTAAAGTAATTGTCGTTCCGTTAACACTATCTCCTTCATACCAGACGTAATTTTCACATTTTTTATAACGGTTTTTATTTTTACCAGTTGGCGTGATATTTTCTAAAATTGAATCAAAATCAACAATGATGTTAATGCTATTTCGTTGTTTTTTCATAATAAGCTCTCTCTTAAGGTCCAAAAAATTGCAGATCAATTCTCTGCATTGATTATTTGTAATATATTTTATTACAAATAATCATTTATTAATATTACACTTTATTACACCTCCATTGATTGGCTTGATTTTAGAGACAATATCAATCGCTAAAATAACAATTCTTCTTGAATTAAAAATCATAACTGTAATAATAAGAAAATATTATTTGACTCATTTGACCATGGCTAAACTATTACACAAAGAAACACAAGAAATCATCATTCTGAGATCCCAACATATCTTTGGCCGACATCCAGCTGGTTCCAACACATTATTAAATAACACTGAATCATCTCGGCTACACGCATCCATTCAATGGAACGGAAGAGACTGGTCTATACAAGACACCAGCCAAAATGGAACATTTGTGAATGCAAAAAAAATTCACAATGGGCTTAAAAATATAATAAAGAAAGGTGATGAAATTCATTTCGGATCACTGGATTCATCTTGTTGGGTTTTTATCAATGACCATGAGCCTCAATCTCTTTTAGTTTCAACCGATTCAAATGCAATAACAATTGAACTAGAAGGAATTATTGCTCTGCCGGATGAAGACTCTCCTCAAATAACAATTTATCAAACCTCAAATAAACAATGGCTTTATGAAAACCAAACAGGAGTTTCGCAATTAACACATGGATCGATAGTTTCAACCGATGAAAGCAATTGGTATTTCGTAAGCGCAGAAACACTAGAAAGCACTAATTTTTTAGATCAAACACAAAAACCGAAATCAATAGAAGCGCAATTTACAATCAGTCAAAACGAAGAACACACCTCATTAAAATTGATTTGGAACAATCAAAAAATAAATCTTGGTGAAAGAGTTCATCATTATTTACTATTGATTTTAGCCAGAAAACACCTAAAGGATAGTCAAGCAGGTATTAAGGCAACTGAACAAGGATGGTTAGATAAGGATATCATCTGTGAAGAAACAGGGCTCGAAGAAACCCACATTAATATTCAGATCTATCGACTTAGAAAACAATTAATGCAAATCCAACCAACGGCTAAAAATCTTTTGCAAATCATTGAAAGACGCCGAAGAGAAATTCGGTTAGCCGTCGATATCATCAAAATTAAAAGTTAACTCAAGGCTTTCTAGCTAGACTACACAAGTCAATACTACTTTAGATTTATTAAGAGAATCTAACTGGATCAGTTTCTCTAAATTCATATAAGACTCTTGCCACTATCAACTTTTTATACGGTGCTCTGCCGTTGTTCATTGTAATAGTTTGTAATATGAAAAGATTTTTATTTTAAATAATATAGACCCGTGTTCAGAATTTAAGCACAAAAACTTTACTGCATTGCCACCTTTTCGGCAATCAGAAATTCTTAATTTAAAATGAGGTAATAAAATCATGTGTAGTCAAAAAAGTAAACCAGTAACTGATCTAACAAAAGATTCAAGCGCAACAAACCCACAAGCATTTGAATTTCACCCATCTACCCTAGCAGCGCAAGTTAAAGCCTGTGTTGCTGCCACCTATGACAATGGCCAAATTTGTGTCAACTTTCCAATTGTTGGTGATTTCTGTTTTGAAGTTAACCTTCCAATTCCAGAAGGCACATCAGTTAAAGTGTGCATGGAAACGTGTGGCTTTAAACTAGGTATTCCTCCATTTAAAGGGATTAAAGCAACAGTTTATGTAGGTGATGATGAATTGTTTACAGGAGTGGTTTGGGGCGTTTGTTAAACAATAGCTTTTCTAAACCAATACCACTTGTGAAGCTTTCTTTGCAAGTGGTTTTTTTTCGTCAATAAAATTACCCCGCATTTTCTGAAACTGACCTTAACTGACCTTTCTTGATAAATTTAAGCACCATCAAAATTATATCACCACTTTAAAACCCTGTAATAACCTGTAATAGGCTGTTATCTTATGTAATGTTTTTTGTTTTATCCATTGGTTATTCTATACCCAGTATTAAAAGGCGGTATCCGAAAAGCCCATTTCTAAACAGAGTAGGATAAGTTAGGAAGTAAAAATCATGAAAGACACACTAAAACAAAGAAAGACAACTAATGCCAGTAACCCAAATGCAGAAATAAGAACCAATACTCAATTATGGGAAGCAGCTATTGAATATTATGCAGATGAATATTATGACACTGAAGCAATGACAAAGATTTATAGAAGAATAAATCCAAGAATCACCTACCAAGATATTGCCGATACTATTTCTGCGGTCTATGCTGATACCTACTGGACAGAAATTCAAATGGATCCATCGATTTTAAGTAAAAGCATGGTTCAAGCATTAGGATTAAGCCCCGTACAAGCCGATCTTTATGCCAGAAACGCCATGAAACAATGGCGTGGTTCCTTGTCTCGTAACAATTTAGCTGACACTGGCCAAATACCTTCGCAGGGCGCTTATAGTCAAAGCATTGATATTGTTTGTAATCAAAACACACAACTAGAACCAGATCAGCTCATAAATAATTGGAACAATGAATTTTGGAAAAAACCAACAGTCGGAAAAAATTATATTTATGTCAGAGTGCAAAACAAAGCATTTAAGGGTGACTTAACTAGTAAAGCACAAATGTTCTTTACACAAGGCGGATTTAATCATCCTCCTAGTAGCTGGATTCAGTGCCTTACAATCAAAGATGGCAGCCAAGAAGGAGAAATCCTATTATCTGATAACAAACCAGGTGTATTAAATACAGGAGACCGTGGTGCTTCTGAAGGGTTTTACTTCACTCCAAAAGGAACAGACCATGTCTGTATTATTGCAGCCGTCAATGATCAATACTTCACATTAAACACGCCATTAAGTTTATCTGATAGCAATTGGAATTCTACCACTTGGCTCACGCATAATGGCGCAGCTGTTTGGCACAATGTCAACCCTCAGACCACTACAGTGACCCGTCTTAAAGTGTATAATCAAGACGGAACAAATGAAAAATTTGTATTAAATGCACAGTGTAGAAATGTACCTGTAGGTTCAAAAGTAATAATTGAAACCAATGATAAGAAATTTAACAGCGGTGAAATAATCATCAACAAATCTTCTCAATATCTTGAAACAGAAGCAGAGCTTCCGGGCTATTATGATGGGGATTTAAACATCACAATCGAAGGTCCAAATGGTGAGCTATTAGCAAAAAATGCGGCAATTGAATTTACCTTAATGTGGAAATTAAACAAAGGCCACGATTATTATTCAAGAGCAGCCATAATCTTTGATAAATCAGTGCATTTATTAAATGACCAAGCAATTTTAACTTCATTAGGTTCCTATACTATTAGTGGAGAATAAAATTCTATTAATAATGAAAGATCAAAGAGCCGACATTTTCGGCTCTTTTTTTATGCTACAAAATCATACA
>JBGCFT010000007.1:0-7296 GCA_045107085.1 Marinicellaceae bacterium
TAATAAAGATTTTAACCAAAACCATTTGCCATCATTGACACACATAATTGTGGCGTATGAATTTTTTTGCGTGTTTTTTGGAACATTTTTAGTAAACTTTTCAAAAAACATGCCTTTGTCTTTATTCAATAAAACAATGCTTCCAATTGGGCTAACATGCGGAATGCCTTCATCATTTACTGTTGCCACAGAACAAAATGTTGATTGTGCGAATAAAGGTTTGATTTTCTGCTGATAAATTTTATCTGTTATGTTCATGATTTTCTCATTCAAAGTTATTTTGATTATTTGGTTAACATACCTTGAGGTATGTTATGTGTGTAATTTAACATACCTTTGGGTATGCCACAATAAAAATATATTAATATGCAAGAAAGTTCAAATAATAGTCAATTGGCTTGGTTAAAGCTCGGAATCAAAACAATTGATCAATACGGCTTAGCAGAGCTCAAGATAAATGAGCTGTGTCAAAAACTAGCAGTCACTAAAGGCAGCTTTTATCACTGGTTTAAATCTAAAAGTGATTATGAAATGCAATTATTGGAGTTTTGGAAACAACGTTTTACCAGCACTTTTATTGAAAACGCAGAAACAGGAAAAGATGACCGTGAAAAACTTTCGTTACTGGGAAGACAATGTATTGATGGTGCCATCAATGGCAATCGTTTGGAGTTTGAAATCAATGCTTGGTCTTTTAAAAACGCAAAAGTAAAAGACTTTGTGTATTCGGTATACAAAACCCGTTATGAATATTTAGAAAAACTTCTATCAGGAATATATTCTGATAAAACAGAAATAAAGCGGCACGCATTAATACTTTATTCTTTGGTGATAGGTGTTGATATGTTTTACAGACAACTCACTCTAGAAGAATTGGAATTGATTTATTCTGATTATTTGGTTTAATTTCATCTAAAATTGAACCTGTATGATAGTTTATTGACTTATTGGAGACGTTTTATATAAAATTAATATGAACTACACAAATTATTAGGAGCATACTCATGATTAAAAAGTTATCTTTGTTACTACTCATCTTTACTTTTGTTGCCAATGCAGGAAAGTACAATGCCATTCTTAATCTTGGCGATGCTATGCCAGAATTTACTAATCTTCCAGCTATAGATGGAACCAGTATGTCTTCAAAAGATTTGAAAGAAGATGTAATTGTCATGGTGATGTTGGCCAATCATTGTCCATGGGTCAAAGGAATGGATCAAGATTTAGTTAAATTAGCTGATTCTTTTAAAGACAAAAGTGTGAAAGTAGTCGGTTTATCAGTTAATCTTCGAGAGGACGATCGTTTAGAGGCCATGAAAGTTCATGCAAAGAAAGTCGGCTATAATTTCTCCTATGTATTTGATGAGTCTCAAGAATTAGGACGTCAGTTAGGAGCAACACGAACGCCTGAATATTTCGTTTTCGATAAAGACAGAAAATTACAATACATGGGCTTATTATATAACTCACCAGCCAAAATGAACAAAGATGGTAGTGTTAGACACATCAATGGTGAAGTGACAGAAAATTATGCATTTGATGCGATTTCTGCTCTATTAGCTGGTAAAAAAGTGGCCATGCCAGAAACAAGAGCACATGGCTGTAGTGTTAAATATGAGCAATAAGTCCTATCTAAAGCTTATTATGTTGAGCTTATGTTTGTCATTCAATATCAATGCTAACACTTTGAAATCAGATCAATCTGAAACTGATTTTGAATTGGACTTTCATACAGTCACTTATGACCAATGGTTAAAAACACTGGAGGGTTATAAGGATACGATATTGGTAGTCGACATGTGGGCAACTTGGTGTATTTCGTGTTTAGAGCGTTTCCCGCATATGGTGGAAATGAATAAACAATACCAAGGTCAAAGCGTGACATTTGTCTCTTTGTTGTTAGAAGATCCAGAAGAACCTGAAGCCATTGCCATGGCAAAAAAGTTTCTCATTAAGCAAAAAGCAGACTTTACACATTACTTTATGGATGAAAATCTGATGCTGTCTTTTGAAAAACTTGACTTGTTAGGAATTCCAGCAGTCTTTATTTACGATAAAAAAGGAAGTTTGATGCACAAACTCACAGGCGATAATCCTAATAAACAATTCACTGAAAAAGACATACAAGAAGCAATCGATGCATTGATAAAATAATTTATCTTAATGCATATTTTACACCCTTAGTCTATGTTAAGATATTGTCTCCAAAAAATGAGCGAACACATCTTATGATCACAGTTAAAAGTCTAAGAGCAAAATATTTTGTTTTAACACTATTGTTATTAATCAATTTTTCAGTTAATTCTGAGCCTACTAAAATGCTTTCTCAAGGCGCAATAAGCGATAATCACATTGCCTTTATCTATGCAGAAGATTTATGGTTGGCCAATTCGGACGGCAGTCACCCTAAAAGACTAACAATAGACAAAGGGGTAGAATCTAATCCGGTTTTTTCTCCTGACGGAAGTTTTATTGCCTTTAATGGACAATACGATGGTAATAATGACATTTATAGCATTCCTGTATCTGGTGGCATTCCAAAAAGATTGACCTGGCATCCAAGTAGAGACACTGTTTTAGATATTTCTTCAGATGGTCAGCATGTCATTTTCACTTCAAATAGAACATCACACACCAATAGATTCTCACAGTTACACACAGTATCAATTAATGGTGGGATGGTAGAGAAATTGGAAATACCAACCGCATTTTTAGCTTCTTATTCAGATGATAATAAATACATCGCTTACACACCAAACGGTGCCGTGTTTACGCAATGGAAGAATTACAGAGGTGGAACAGCATCTAGAATTTGGATTTATAACACTCAAACCCTTAAAGTGGAAGAAATTCAAAAACCTGCATCAGGCAGTAATGATAGTTCACCTCAATGGATGGGAGACACCATATATTTCAGAAGTGATCGTAATGGCGAATTTAACTTATTTAGTTATGAAGTTAATACAAAAGACATTAAACAACTGACTTTTTATGATGATTTTCCAATCTTGAGTTTAAATGCGAACAAAGGTAAGGTCATTTATCAACAAGCCGGGAGATTACATACTTATGATGTTGAATCAAATAAAGCAAGTACATTGGATATCTCTATTCAAACAGATTTAATAGAATTGCGTCCACGGTATGTCTCGGGTAAGGAAAATGTCAGATCTGCATCTATATCACCAACAGCTGCCAGAGTCGTGGTTGATTTTAGGGGAGAAATCATTACCGTACCGGTTGATAAAGGTGATCCTAATAACTTAACAAAATCTTCTGGCGTTCATGAACAGGCACCACAATGGTCACCAAATGGTAAATATGTGGCCTATTTTTCAGATGAATCGGGAGAATATGCTTTACACATACAATCAGTAAAAAGTAAAAAAGTGAATAAAATCGCGCTTGATGGAGCAGGGTTTTACAATGATATCAATTGGTCACCTGATAGTTCTAAAATAAGTTACAGTGATAATGGTCGAAGCCTATATGTACTAGACATTGCTAAAAAAAGTAGCCAAAAAATAAATTCAGATAAAATATACATCCCAGGTGCTTATCGAAACTTATTTGGTTCATGGTCACATGACTCCAAGTGGATTGCTTATACCATTATGACCGAAACTAATTTTGAGGCGGCTTATCTTTATTCCTTAACAAGCAAAAAATCCCATGCAATTTCTGATGGATTATCCAATTTATCTGAACCCACATTCGATCCCAGTGGTAAATATCTGTATTTATTGGCATCAACAGACGCTGGTCCAGTACAAAATTGGTTTGATCAATCAAGTATTGATATGAGAGCAACCAATAATATCTATTTAGTGACTTTGCAAAACAAAATTGTATCTCCATTTGCCAAAGAAAATGATACTGAAGAAGTAATAAAAGAAGATGCTAAAAAAGAGGACAAAGACAAAGATAATAAAAAAGTAAAAGATTTGGTTATAGATTTTCAAGGCCTGAAAAATAGAATAGTCAGTGTTCCCTTAAGTTCGTCAAATTATCAAAATTTAACGGTACAAAAAGAAGGCGTCTTGCATTATTTAAAGCCCAATGCAGATGGTGAATTATCTGTTTACAAATACGATTTAGAAGGTAAAGAAGAAAAGCACTTGTTGCCTGCAAATTATTTCCAGATTAGTGAAGATGGCAAAACAATGCTCATCAATCAAAATAATTCATGGCAAGTAGTTGATATAGCAAAAGATCCAAAAAAAGCCACACCTTTAAATTTTGCTGCGATAAAGGTCAAAACCGATTCATTAAGCGAATGGCGTAATATATTTAATGAAGCTTGGCGTGTGAACCGAGATTATTTTTATGATCCAGGGATGCACGGCGTTGATTGGGATGCAGTCAAAGAAAAGTATGCTGTATTTTTGCCGCATTTAACCAGTCGCGGCGATTTGTATGAAATGATGGAAATGATGTTCAGTGAATTATCTGTGGGTCATCACCGCTTTCAAGGGCGAGGCGATAGACGTTTTGATCCCGAACAAATCTCAGGTGGATTATTAGGCGCTGATTATGAAATTGAAAAAAACCGTTATAGAATCAAAAAGATATACGGTGGTTTGAATTGGAATCCTGATTTGCGTTCACCCTTGACAGAACCAGGTGTTAATATCAACGAAGGGGATTACATTTTAAGCGTCAATGGTAATAATCTATCAGGAGAAGATAACATATACAGTCTGTTTGAAAATACCGCAGATAAGATTGTTAAACTAACTGTTTCAAAAAATTCCAATGGACAAGACAGCAGAACAGTCAATGTCACGGCATTAAATTCAGAAAGAGCTTTAAGAAACAGAGATTGGGTTGAAGGAAATATCAAAAAAGTAAATAAAGCCACCAACAATCAAGTCGCCTATGTTTATGTCCCAAATACAGCAGATGCTGGTCATGAATACTTCAAACGCTATTTCTTCCCACAAGTGAATAAAAAAGCCATCATCATTGATGAAAGGTATAACGGCGGTGGTTATCTGTCAGATTACTATATTGATTTATTGAATAGACCACAAAATAATTATTGGAACTTTAGATACGGCGGTGAACTTAAATCACCCAGTGCTTCAATCCAGGGACCAAAAGTATTAATCGCTGATGAAAATGCGGGATCTGGCGGAGATTATTTCCCTTATTTGTTCAGAAAATACCAATTAGGAACTATTGTCGGCAAAACCACTTGGGGTGGATTGGTTGGCGTATTGGGTTATCCTCAATTTATAGACGGTGGTTCCGTATCAGCACCCAATTTAGCCTTTTATGATGAAACGGGCTTTACCATTGAAAATGAAGGCGTAGCACCAGATATCGAAGTTGAACAATGGCCTGAACAAGTCATCAATGGCGAAGATCCACAATTGGATAAATCCATAGAAATTATTTTAAAACAATTGGAAGAATATAAACCAAAAGAAATTAAAATACCGGAATATCCAGATAAAGTATTTAAAAAGTAATTTGAAGAGTTTATAAATACTTTGAAACTTTCTCACTGTTGATGTGTATAGTTATGTATGAGCAGTGAGAAAAACAATAATAGCGAAGAGAGAAACTGGCTAGCACAGCACTTAGCAGGAGATAAACAGGCATTCGCTCAACTGATGCAGGCTTATCGAAAACCTGTTTACAGTTATTTGGTACGCAGTGGATTGGATAAAAGTAGCCGAGATGATTTGTTTCAAGACATATTTTTTAAAATCCACAAATCAGCATCTCAATACAACAGTTCAAATCCATTAAGTCCATGGATTTTCACCATTGCCATAAACACACTAAGAAACCACATCCGTGATAACAACAAACAGCATAATCATTTAAGTTTATTTACAGAAGAAAAAACTGAATTGCAATTAGTTGGACAATTGATAGACCAATCTCCATTGCCTGATAAACAAGCTCAATCCAACCATTTGATTCAATGGTTGCAAACAGAAATTAAAAATTTACCCAAAGCTCAATGCGAAGCCTTAAACCTATCAGTCATCGAAGGCATGAAATTATCCGAAATATCAGAAATATTGCAAACACCTTTAGGCACCATTAAAACCCATATCAGAAGAGCGCGACAGAGCCTTATTCAATCTTATCAATCCAGTCAAGAAGTTAAACCAAACAGGAGTATTTCATGAGTCAGTGTAATGAAATTCAAAAAATAATAGCCGAATTAGGTTTGAAAGATGTGATTGAGAGTCCGAAGGTTATGAAACACATTGAATCTTGTCAGGCCTGTCAAGAATATCAACAAACATGCCAAGAAATGAACCTTGCCATGTCAGGCATCGAAAATAACGATGCGGATGATGCATTGGTAGAAAGTACTTTACACAGCATTTTAAGCTTGCAACAAGAAAAAAAGAAACCCAAATCATTATTAAACACCCAATGGGCTAGTGCCTTGGCCGCTTCATTTGTATTGGTTAGTTTGATTGTTTTGTTTCCCTATAATTCTGTTTCAAACTTTGGCATTTTTTCTGATACCCAAAGTGTTGGTAGTTCTTTAGATATTTCTAAAGAAGAGAAGCTAATAATAAAAAAACGCAAAGAAGCCTTATCAAAATCAAAGCAAGAATCAAGCGATATTGAATTTGTTGAAGTGGATTATAGACAAGCAAGTCATGCAAAATCCAGAGTCATGTCGGTCGATGCCCAGCCATCAGTTAGTCAGCCCATGAAGGAAAAAATGACAAGTGGAAGAGCCATCCGTGACGAACTTAAAAAAGAGGCCAAAAAAGAATTGGATGGATTTGTTAGCGACCAATCATTAAATTCTCCAAAAAAAGTAAGCCGTTTATCTGAAGATAAGCCAGAATCTCAACCCAAAGAATTAAGTGAATTAGTACAAGCTTCAAGAAAATCACCAGCCCCATCAGTAATCGGAGAAAAAAAGGACAATTTTAAAAGACAAGATGGAAACATGGTTGAAGCAGAGGAACAAATTGCTGATGGCTTGTTAGGTGATTCAAATGATAATGATGAGATCGGTGCTGAAAAAACTACTGAGGAAATCCGACTAGGCATAGAACAACGCAGAAATCAAATGCGAGAAGAGGCCAAGGGAAAAAATAAACAAGCCAATAATTCTGGATTATTAACTGAATCTATAATTGCTATTGGTTCAAGAGCAAAAGTTGATAATATAGCAGAAAATGAATCTCAGTTAACTGCTGCTCAAGAATTTCTAACTGAATTAAATTCATTAGATTCTATCACTTACCAAAATGCCACAGGTTATTGGGCGAATAATTATTTGCCAGGTGATGCCAGCATGCGTTTGTTGGG
>JBGCFT010000070.1:0-63199 GCA_045107085.1 Marinicellaceae bacterium
TAGGAACAGATGATGGTGCCATTCAAGTCACAGAAAATGGAGGAGAAAGTTGGGAAAAAATTGATGTCAAGGATTTACCCGGAGTACCTAAGATGGCTTTTGTGAATGACATCAAGGCTGACTTGCATGATGAGAACACTGTTTATGTAGCAATAGATAATCATAAATATGGAGACTTTAAGCCCTATTTATATAAAAGCACAAACAAAGGTAAAAGCTGGAAGTCTATTTCAACAGGATTAGGAGATAAAAATTTAGTTTGGCGTTTAGTGCAAGATCACATCAACAAAGATTTAATGTTTGTGGGAACTGAGTTTGGATTGTATTTCACTATTAACGGTGGCTCTCAATGGGTTAAATTAACCGGTGATGTGCCCACAATTTCATTTCGAGATCTGGCCATTCAAAAAGATGAAAACGACTTAGTGGCTGCCAGTTTTGGGCGTGGATTCTATATATTAGATGATTATTCTTTACTCAGAAATGTCACTCAAGAATCATTAGAAAAACCTGTTCAATTGTTTCCTGTCAAAAAAGCGCTGTGGTATATCCCAAGAACCACACTAGGAAATCAAACCAAAGCATCACAAGGCCATGCATTTTATACCGCTAAAAACCCGGCCTTTGGAGCGGTAATTAATTATTACCTTAAAGATGAACTAATGACGGATGAAAGCAAACGACAAGAACAAGAAAAACTGGATAAAAAGGCCAACAAAACTCTCAAATTTCCAGGTTGGGATGTGGTTGAAGCTGAAAGATTACAACAAAAACCAGAAATTTGGTTAACCATTAAAGACTCGGATGGTGATATTGTTAGAAGAATTCAGGGCAGCACCAATAAAGGTTTTAACCAAGCTGTATGGGACTTAAGATTTCCAGCACTTGGTGCCATTACCTCTAGTCAAGTGAATAAAGACAATCCTCCAAAAGGCATGTTAGTCTCACCTGGTGAGTACACAGTTTCAATGTCTCGACATGAAAATGGCAAAGTGACTCAACTGGATACACCACAACCGTTTTTAGTAGAGCAATTAAGAAAAGGTGTTTTAGAAGGTTCTGACAATGATGAGGTGGTGGCTTTTAGGAAACAATTGTCTCACTTACAAAAACAAACCTCTGCCAGTTCTGCTTTATTAAAAAATGCACGAGAAAAAACCAAAAAACTAAAACTGGCACTATCAAGAAGCCAATCTATGCCAGGTAAAATTGATGAAGAGTTGATGCAAATTATTTCCGCTTTAGATTTATTGGATGTAGAATTTAATGGTCCAGGGTCAAAAAAACAAATTGGAGAAAAACACCACATGACCATCAATGATAGATTGTTTGCAGCCTATTACGGTACAAATTTTTCAACTTATGGGCCAACAGCAACTCACATTAAATCATTTAACATTGCTGAAAAACAATTTAATGCCTTTAAATCACAATTAGATAGTATTATTGAGACCAGATTACCAGCATTAGAAAAAGCCATTGAAGAAGCCAATGGTCCGATAGTCCCTTCGTACCATTAAGGATTATATAACTTTAAACCAAAATTTAAGTGCAAATTATATAAGTCAAAACCACTAAGCATAATAATACATTCTTAGTGGTTTAATGATAATGATTCAGCCTACGATTTTTTTAAACTTGATTAATGTGGCTCTTAACGGAGTTCTTGGGATTTGAGGTGATTTTTCAATCATTTCTTCAAAGTCATTATTTTGCATTGAAACCAGTCCACCATGGGCCAGCATTATTTTTTCTGATTGTAATTGTTTGATTATATTTAATGACGCTCGGTATTTATTGGGATGAAAAACAGGGAAAGGCGAGATGTATTTATTTCGCAACTTTATAATTAAATCAGCCACATAGACCCAGTTTCTTTCTTGATGCCAAACTGATAAATCACGATCAGTGTGGCCCGGTGTTTCTAGTATGGTCCATTCAGGAAAATGTGTGACTTTATCACCATTATTCGATTTAATATCTGCTTTGAGTTTTCTACTATAATAAATGTATTTGTATTTCTTTTTTAGTTTTCTACCCACATACAAAGTGAGTATTACATCAATCCAATGCATCAATATTCCATTGAGTCCTTTATACCAGTGAGTATCTTTATTGGCTGATACAATCACACAGCCACTAATTTGACGCAATTTATGCGCTGCACCTGCGTGATCTGGATGCATGTGTGTGACCACTATGGTTTTTAAATCTGAAATCTTACGATTGAGTTTATCTTCAATATATTCAAGAATGACAGAAATATCCGCTCGACAACAACCATCTAATAATAACAAACCATGGTCATATTCAACTAAATAAATCGATTGTATGTAACCATTCAAATGATGTATTTTCATTTTAATTAACCATTTCGATAAGTATAACTGTAACCATTAATGGCAGGCACTCCACCCAAATGTGCATACAATACTTTTGAGCCTTTAGGAAAGAAACCTTTTCTGGTCAAATCAATCATGCCTTGCAAAGACTTACCTTCATAAACTGGGTCAGTAATCATGGCTTCAGTTTGTGCACCCAATCTAATCGCTTCATTGGTTTCCTGACTGGGAATGCCATAGGCTGGGTAAGCATAATCCTCATTGATATGAATATCCTCATCTGTGATTTCTTGGCCTAACTCAATGAGTTTAGCCGTTTTTTGTGCGATTAATTTGACTTGCTGTCGAGTTTGTTTGACTGTGCCTGATGCATCGATACCTATGACTCGATTGGCTCTGCCATCGGCTTTAAACCCAACAATCATGCCACCTTGGGTTGAACCAGTCACGACACAAACGACTATATAATCAAATTTAAATCCCAATTCTTTTTCTTGCATTCTCACTTCATCTGCAAATCCAACATAGCCTAAGCACCCATATTTGTGAACAGATGCACCTGCAGGAATACCATAAGGAATTCCTCCTTCGTCTTTAACTTCTTGAATGGCTTTTTCCCAACTTGATCGAATACCAATGTCAAAACCATCGTCCACAATCTTTGAGTCTGCACCCATCAAACGAGTCATTAAGATGTTCCCTACTCTATCATAAACCGCATCTTCATGGGGAACCCAACTTTCTTGAACCAATTTACACTTCATACCAATTTTAGCTGCCGTAGCGGCTACAAGCCTTGTATGATTTGATTGAACTCCTCCAATTGAAACCAAAGTATCAGCTCCTGATTCAATCGCATCAGGCACAATGTACTCTAATTTGCGTAGTTTGTTACCACCCATGGCTAATCCCGAATTACAGTCTTCTCTTTTAACATAAATATCGACCTGACCACCTAGTGCCTCTGTTAATCTAGGCAAATGTTCAATAGGAGTGGGTCCAAATGTAAGGGGATAACGTTTAAATTTCTTAAGTAAATTCATATTTTGTTCTCTTTCATGTGAATAACAGTTATGTTCAAGGCTTCCTGCATGTGCATTTTTAATAATTCTACAGCTGCTTTAGTATTTCGTTCTCGACAGAGGTTGAATAGTTGCCAATGTTCATCTTGTGAAATTTTTTGAAAATTCAGATCTTTCAGGTATAACAACAAATATCGAGAAACATTGTTATGTAGAACAGAAACCATATTTAAAAGTTTTGGCATATTTGCTGACTTATAGATTGCAGCATGAAATTTCCAGTTAAGTTTAGACCAATCTAAATAATTATTTGATACATCTATAAGTTTTAAAATACTTTCAGCTGCAATAAAATCTTTCTCCTGTAAATCTGGAATTGACCTTTTCAGAGCTATTTCTTCTAATGCCATTCTTATCGTATAAATCTCTTCAACTTCATCACAAGACAAACTAGAAACATGTGAACCACGATTGTTTTTAAAAGTAATCAGACCCTCTGTCTTGAGTTGATTTAAAGCCTCTCGTATAGGTATCTTGCTGACTTTATAGATTCTAGATAATTTATCTTGATTCAGGCTTTGACCACTGGGAAACTCTCCGGATATTATTGAGTTACGAATCTTATTGGCGATTATATCTGCTGATGATTGAATTTCAATTGTCATTTTTTTATAGTATAATAGTATACGATTTAATTCAAACCTTTTATTTGCGCTGATAAATTAAATATTAAAAGCATTCTCATTGATACGATTTGAAGGGAAAAGTACTTTTGACATTTATAAAATAAGTCAAAAATTGATATGATTTAAGATATTTAATACAAGCTATTAATATCAATGATAGAATTTTATATATCAAAAACATACAGAAAAAAAGTCAAGAGCGAATGCTTAAAAGCAATAATATACATAAGTTTCATGCTCATTATTATCCCACCGATTTTATTTAGTACTTATTGGTATTATTCTATTTGTTTAGGAATAATGCTTGTCCCAATTTGGATTAAAGTTCGTTTTAATGTCTATCAAAAAGAAATTGAAAACATTAAAAATCATAAGTTAACATTGGATAAAAATACATTAACTTTTCATTATACCAATTCAAAATACAGCATAAATCTTACAAACTTAACTCATCTCAATGTAAACACCAAAAAAGGATGTATTGATTCGATCAGGTTGTTATTATCTGATAACAACAGTTTATTAATAACTCAATATGAAAAAATAGAAAATATACTAAAACAACTCCACAAAATCGTTGGACTAAGCCATATTAGCTATCACCGCTGGTTTCATAAACTTTAATTTACAAAGCCAATTCAATGATCAAAGGTAAATGATCAGAACCAAAATTTGCGCCAGATTTAACATCAATCACCTGAAAGTGTTCGGATACTAAACAATGATCTATAGGGATCATTAAAGGATAAAGGTGGGTTGGCCAAGTTGGAATAACGCCAAATCCTTTTCTGACATTTCTAAGCCCTGTGTTTTTTTGTAACTGATTAAAATAACCAGACCATTGGGTTATATTTAAATCACCTAATACAATTTTTGGTCCAGTTAATTCTTTTACTCTGGATGCTATTTTGTGTAAGTGTAAATTTCTTTCTTTTGCCAATTGTTTACTCACAGGCGGCATTGGATGAGAAGCAAAAACACTGACTTTTAGCTGCTCAATTTGTAATATTGCTTCAATACTGGGAATATTAAATTGACCCCACTTATGAACTTTATAATCATCAATAGGAAATTTACTCAAAATAGCCATGCCAAAATTATCATGCCTTGGCGTTTTTATCTGAAATTTGTAGACATCTTGTAATGGTTCTAATTTATATAACCAGATATTATTAACTTCTTGTAATAAAATGATATCAGCATCTTCTTGTTTAACTTGCTGTATGAGCTGTGAATACTGCATGTTTGAAGACAATACGTTAAAACTTAACAATTTAATTTCAACGCCCTGTGCCACAGGATATTCAAAGTTCGGTTTTATGTAATAAGGGACAAGATATACAGCATTAATCAGAACTGTGCAAAATGAAATATAAGTATAAATTTTAATTTTAACAATTAAAAATATTACTCCCAATGTCAGGGCTATAAAAAAGTATTGCAGCTTAAAGTGGGTTAACAGTTCAATAGCCCAATGCAAATGATCAAAAAATGTTGCCAGTGAAAAAAGTGCCAAAAATACACAACCTACTTCCAACACTCCAATCAAAGATAATCTTTTTATATGTTTTGCACTATTCATTTAATTGTCACGTCAATATTTAAGTGAATCATTTGCTTTTAAATAGTTGAATAGAGTTTTCTAATGAGAATTTATCTTTTTTGTCATATAAAAGCAATAAAGCTACCATTAAAGTAAATCGTGGCAACCAATGCGAAACAGGGTTATAAAATGCATCTTGAAGCAAATGTCCATAGGCAACAATTAACAATAAAACACCGATAATAAGCGCATTAAAATACACAAAAACACCGACAATAAGCATCGCCCCACAAAGCAACTCAACATAAGGTATAGTGTAACCTAACAACCATAACAACCATTCTGGAATCCAACTGTCTTTGAAACCTTGTATAAAGAATTTTTCAGCATGTTGCAAAGATCCCATGACAAAGACCTTGTGATAACCAATCATGCCAACAAATAATCCCAATGCTATTCGAATGAAAAAAGAAGCGGTGCCTTGTTTGTTCATATAATAAAAAATATTAAAGGCAAATAGTATAGCTTAAACCTATCAATTTAGTGAACTCATGCGAGTCAATTGATGAATATCATTGAAAAATGATGCTCTGTTACCATATATAATTACTAAAGTTAGATGCATGATTTATTAAATTATTCTAACTTAAAATCATTCACCAAAAATAATAGACGAGAAAACAATATGGCAACTATAAATTTTAAAGGCAACCCCATTCAAACTGATGGTAACTTTCCTGAGTTAGACACTCAAGCACCCAATTTTAAATTGGTTAAAGGTGACTTATCTGAGGTATCATTAGAAGATTTAAAAGGCAAGAAAGTTATATTCAATATATTTCCAAGTGTAGATACTGCAGTTTGTGCCCTTCAATTGAAAACTTTTAGTCAGAAAGCTGCACAATTAGATGATGTGGTTTTACTCTTTGCTTCAATGGATTTACCCTTTGCATTGAATCGCTTTTGTGCCGCCGAAGGCATTGAAAATGCCATCACAACTTCAGATTTCAGATACCATAGTTTGGCAGAATCTTATGGCGTTAAAATGACTCAAGGGCCATTAAATGGTTTATACGCCAGAGCCACATTGGTTTTGGATGAAAACCATAAAGTGGTTTATTCTGAATTGGTCTCAGATGTTGTTAATGAACCGGATTATGATAAAGCCTTAGCATCTTTATAATTCAATTAAAATAAAACAAAAAGACAAACAGACTCATCAAATAATGCGTCTGTTTTTGTATGTGTGTAAATTAAAGATTTTATACAACTTTAATGGAACTTAGCTTAAAATAAAATCAATTGGAAAATATATAATAAAAATATCAAGGTACATTTATGAAAGTAATATTAGGCAAAGCATCAGCTAACTCAAACAATGAAAAATACCCGAAAGGGGAAATCCATGCCCTATTGATGTTTGTTAAAACTGACAGTAAAGACAAAGCCCAACAAATCGCAAAAGTTAAGACACAAAATAAGGGCTGGAATAAACTGAAATTATCTAGAATTGGTGCAGTTAATATTGAAAATTTCAAACCCGATGATGAAGAAATCAAAGTAGCATTTGATTCTGCCATGCAAAGTGGCTATGGTTTATTGGTTTATCCTGATGTGGAAAATGACATGATCATGTAATATTTTTATTCGTGAACTTTAATCGTTACACAATACCTACTGAAAATCATAATAAAATTTATTCTTCATCAAAAACTAAGGCTATCTGACTAACTCTCTTGTTCACATCAATACGAGAAATATTGGATAAACCAGGAATATCAAACTCTTTGACCATGGTCCAACTTTTGCCTTTTTTGCTGTAATAAAGTGTGTTACTTTGTCCACACCAAAAATTGCCTTTGCTGTCAATGGCAAAATCTTCTACATCTTTTGGTAACTTAATGACTTTCTTCTTTTTGAATTTTTTTGTATCAATTTTTGTTATCCACCAATCATCTTGTGACTTGTCAACATAATAGACATACTTATATTTAGCGTCAGTTTTAATAGACCTACCAATATTGCTTGCCATTTTACGGGGTTGTTTACCTGTAGTTTGATAGTAAAGATCGCCTTGTTGTTCATTGATGATAAACATCCACAATTTATTTTTTCCAGTCCAATTGTGATAGCCAATGTTATCTAAATCACTCATCAAATCACTGTTATTGCGTTTTTTACGTTTGTATTGCCATCTCACATGTTGTGCGTCTTTGCCTTGTTCGTTCTTTTCTAGTTCAACTCTGACTACACTAATGCCTTCTCTGCCTGCTATTGGAGTGGCTGAATATTCACTTTCAGGCGTTTTCATGTAAGGCCTTGCAATACGTTTCTTTAAATCAATGGTATAAATATCGGTTTGATTATTAATGTAGCGAGTGAAAAATAAAGATTTATCTTTGTTCATAAAAACAGGCTGAGAATCATAACCTGTTCTTGAAGTTATATTTTGAGCATTATTGATAAATACTTGGCCTTTTTTAAATTTGATATCAGCTAGCACTATTTCTGAACCAGGAGGAGATAAAGCGGCCATCTCTTGCTCTTGTGCATTAATAAAATTGAAAAGATGGCATATTATTATAAATGAGAAGAGATATTTCATAGTGTTTCTAAAAAATTGATTGAGATTATTGTATCACACTAGTTTTGTTATCAGTTGTTAGAATTCTTTACATTCTTCTTAAATCTCATTGGTAAACTGTAACTTAGCTAATTTGGCATATAAAGCATTGTTTTCTATTAATTCTTCATGCTTACCTTGTGCAACGACACTGCCTTTATCCATCACAATAATTCTATCGGCTTTGCGTATGGTTGCTAAACGGTGCGCAATGACTAAAGTAGTGCGATTTTTCATCATTTTGTTTAATGCATCTTGGACTAATCGTTCATTTTCAGCGTCCAATGCACTGGTGGCTTCATCTAATAATAAAACCGAAGGTTCAGTAACGATGGCTCTTGCAATGGATAATCTTTGCGCTTGTCCGCCAGATAAACGAACACCCCGTTCACCCAAATAAGTCTGATATTGGTTTTCTAATTGTTGAATAAATGTATCCGCATGCGCAATGATTGCTGCTTCTCTAGCCGTATTCTCATCGAATTGTGCTAAACCATAAGCAATATTGTCAGCAGCAGTAGTCGAGAAAATAGTGACATCTTGAGCTACCAATGATAACTGTGAGCGCAGTTGAGAAAGTTCTAATTCTTTAATATCAATGCCATCAAAAGTCACTGTACCATTTTGAGGTTCATAAAACCGCATAAGCAACTGAAAAAGAGTAGATTTTCCCGCACCGGAAGGCCCAACCAAAGCCACAGTTTCCCCAGATTTTATGTCTATTGATACCTTGTTTAAAACATTCAGATAAGGTCGGCTTGGATAAGCAAAATCAATATTACTAAAAGTGACAGACCCTCTTATTGTTTCAGGTAGTTGAATCGGATTATCAGTATTAACTATTGCTGGTTTTGCATTCATCAGTTCTGTAATTCTCTCTAAAGCTCCTGAAGCTTTTTTTAATTCACCCCAGACACTGCTTAATGCGCCAGTTGTAGTGGCTGCCATTATGGCATACATTATAAATTGACTTAAAGTGCCCGCACTCATCACACCAGTAATAACATCTTTTGCACCCATCCATAAAACAAATACAATACTTGAAAAAACAATAAAGCCAACCAATAATGACATGATAGTCATCATACGAATTGATGCAACAGATGCACTAAAGGCTTTATTGATGGCTTCATGAAATTTGTTTCTTTCTTTGGGTTCTTGAGCATATGCTTGAACGACTCCCATGGCATTAATGGTTTCAGTAGCCAATGCAGAGGAATCTGCGATGCGGTCTTGTTCTTGTTTTGACAGCTTTTGAATTTTTTTACCTGTAATGGCAATTGGAATAACAATTATAGGGAGCATAACTGCTATCATTCCTGCCAATTTTGGACTCGAAACAACCATCATAATGGCCGCTCCAATTAGTGTCACTGTACTTCTCAATGCTATTGAAAATGTGCTGCCAACAACTGTTTCTACCAATGTCGTATCCGTATTGATTCTGGATAAAATTTCTCCAGTTTTGGTGCGCTCAAAAAATTCTGGTGATTGCTTTAAAACTTGCGTATAGACTTTTTTACGTAAATCCGTTACCACTCTTTGTCCCACCCAAGAGACCCAGTAATAACGAAGCGAGGTAAATAACACCATCAGACTTGCGACGATAAATACAATGACAAAATATTTGGATAATTCATCTTGGTGTTCACTTGAGAAGCCCAAATCAATCATCTGTTTAAAGGCCACTGGCAATGATAAATTAGCAGCAGCACCCAGAATGAGAAGCAATAATGCCAAAGCGATGTGTTTTTTATAAGGTATGACCAGAGGCCAAATGAGTGCTAATTGACTAATATTAGCTGATTTTGATTCTTTTTCTTGTTGTTCAGATTCCATCAACAATATATTGGGATATTATAAAATAATTAAAGGTCAGTTCTTTTTTTTTGCATTAATTTCATGCCTTTATGCCAAGCTTTTATTTCATTAATCATCGGGTCATTGGGATAATTCTTTATTAATTTTTCTAAAATTATTTTACATTCCCAACGGTTTTCTTTATTGCGGTATATGACTTTTGCCAATATAAAATAATTGGCTACCAAGTCACTATGTTTGGGATATTTTTTATCGAAATTTTTAACCAAATGTTTAACATATTCGATTTTGTTTACACTCAAGGCATGCTTTAATAAGGGATAAATGTCGTTACCAGATTTTTCTACAAAAACTTTGTTTTCCTCAAATAAATCATAAACCAAATCGAATGCTCTTTTTGTTTTGTTTTTACGGACAAATAAATGTACTTTCTCTGCTATTTCTTGCACAGATGGTTGATGCAACTTCTTTTGTAAAGCCTGTTGATACAGTCGCACCAGCTCAGCAGACCCGTCGCCATCTTTTTGTAATTCAGTTGCCATGGCTAAGGCCTGCTCTGGCTCATCATCTGCCAATAAATTTTGTATTCTTCTATGATAAGGATTAAATTGTTCTTCTTTTACGGTGACAAGGTCATCAGTAGTACTATAAAAACCAGCTATTTCATATAATCCAAACTCAACCCTATTTTGAAACAGTATGTATCCCATAATCTGAAAGTTCAACAACAATAATGAGTACTCAATAAAACTTGAAATGATTCCATTTATAAAATTCGGAAAACTATGAATGAGAAAGGGATTGATAATTTTATCATGCAAAAATAAAGTTAAAATCCAAAAAACAACAAAGAGAAAATAAGAGATGTAAGAGGTTTTAATTATCTTAAAAATTGTTATTGGATTCATTGCGTGCAAAAGAGAGTTTGTAATCGCTAAACTCATATAGATAGCCGGTGTTACAAAAGTGCTTAAAATAATAAAGTCTTGGGTGTAGTCACTGAATTCAGATGATTTTTCCAACCACATTTTTGTCAACTCAATGAGCAAGGCCAATAAAGCCACCTTTATACCCACTACATTACTGACTAAATAATTGTGTTTAATTGTTGGTTTTAAATGACCTCTGGCAATATCTGCTAAAACATCAAAAGCCAGCTTATAGACCATTAGAATAATAAACAGATAAACCACCCCAAAAATCAAAGGAGACAATGGCATAATAATATAAGCAATAGAAAAAATTGCCAAAAAAGGCATAATTTCCCAGCTCGCAATGTATTTCAAAAAATGGTGTAAGTTAAAGAGGAACAGTAATTTTGTGTTAACTTTAACGGCTTTACTTTCCATAATGAGTTTGGACAAATTCATTCATGATTTCCAGAAACTCTTCAGCAATATTTGCACCGCGTAATGTGTGTGTTTTTTTGCCTTGAATAAAGACGGGTGATGTGGGTGTTTCGCCTGTACCTGGAAGAGATATCCCAATATCTGCATACTTACTCTCACCTGGACCATTGACAATACATCCCATCACAGCCACATTCATGTCTTCAACACCTGGATACTTGATTCGCCATTCCGGCATTTTTTCTCGAATATAACGCGTGGTTTTTTGGGCCAATTCTTGAAAAAAAGTACTGGTCGTTCGACCACAACCAGGACAAGCTGTAATCATAGGTGCAAAAGACTTTAAGCCCATGGTTTGAAGTAATTCTTGGGCGACCACAACTTCTTCTGTTCGTGATTGACCTGGTTCAGGTGTTAATGAAATTCGAATCGTATCACCTATACCCTGTTGTAATAAAATACTCAATGCTGCAGTTGATGCAACAATTCCTTTAGATCCCATTCCTGCTTCAGTTAATCCTAAGTGCAATGGATAATGACAACGTTGTGCTAAAGATTGATAGATACTTATCAAGGCTTGAACAGTACTCACTTTACAGGAAATAATAATTTTATCTGCACCTAAACCAATTTCTTCAGCTTGTTTGGCACTGTTTAATGCTGACAATATTAAAGCCTCTTCCATTACTTTGTTGGCCGTTTTAGGGTTTTCTAAAAGGCTATTCTCATCCATCATTGTTGCCAGTAACCTTTGATCTAGACTGCCCCAATTGGCTCCTATTCTCACTGGTTTATTGTACTTTATCGCAATTTCAATAATTTGGGCAAATTGAGCATCTTTCTTTTTTCCAAAACCAACATTTCCAGGATTTATCCTGTATTTTGCAAGCTTTTCGGCACATTTTGGGTATTTTGACAACAATATATGACCATTGTAATGAAAATCGCCAATGACAGGAACATTGCATCCTGCGGCTCCTAATCTGTCTATAATTTCAGGAACTGCTGCCGCTGCTTCTTCTTTATCTACAGTAATACGAACCAATTTTGATCCAGCTTGGTGAAGTTGATATATTTGTTCAACTGTTTTTTGTACATCTGCTGTGTCAGTATTGGTCATCGACTGGACGATAATTTCATCACCGCCAACTCGACAATCGCCAACCATCACAGGTAACCTTTTCAATAATGTAGAATTATTATTCATCGTATTTTTATTTTATTAATGCCCGTAATTGAGAAAATTTCTCTGCGCCAATTATACTTCTGGTCACTACAAAAGAAACAGAATTTTTTTTGCCCTTGACCCATAAAAATATTAACTGATTCAAAAACCAAAAATCTTTTAAAATAATGTGCTGCATTTTCCCGTCTTTTTCAACAAACCATTTGTTTTCTTTATTAATAAAAATTGCCACATTTTTATTGTTCTTTATGGTTTTCAATAAGTAAAACCCATAACCTAATAAGACAAGTTCTAATACCAATAGATAAGTCCACTGTATCGGATTTAAGAGCATAAAAAAACCAATCAACACAGTGAGAATCAATCCAACTTTATTTAAATCAAAGATTTCTTCTTGGTGAATTTTAATCATTATTAGTAATTTGTAATACCATCTTTTTAAAGCTTTCAGTCTCTGGCATTTCTTTTAGACTAAGCCAGTACCACAGTATCGTATCTTGTGTGTTTAGAAGATCATCAAAAATACGCAGTTGATCATCTGTTAAAGAATCATAATTATTATCTAAAAATCGCCTAAGAACCACATCTAACTCTTTGGTGCCTCTTCTACAGCGCCATTGTAAATAACCTATTTTTAATCTTTCTGTCATAATCTTTTAATCTATTGAGATATTTGAATAGAATCAAATAAACTCTGAATGGTGAATTGATGAGATAAACTGTTAATGTTACTGCTCAATAATGTAAATTGAATCAACCATTTTCCTTTAAACACAGCCCCACGAGTTGTATGTTGATATTTTAAACTATTATTTGTACCAGTGAAAGTCGCCATAACACCTCTTCCATTTTGTATGTTCATTTTTTTAGGAATGATAGCACGTTCTCTAGAGTCATTCACGTACTGAGAACCAACTAAATAAACAAGTTCAGTGAGCTCATCGTCGGAGAATTTTTTATTATCGGGAAATATAAAATCAATTCTTAAAGATATTTCTTCACCAAACTCTTCATCCAAATATTTGATGTGCAACAATTTATTATTGTAAACCTTTTTAAAAACACCCCACTTTTTCAAACCTTGAATAGATATATTATAGGATTTGACTCGATCTGATATTCGATGAACAGAATTATTATTGCCATTAAGTGTATCAAATTTTTTATATTTAATCGGAACAGGTTTTTTATACTGGGGCTTTATTGTTTCTAGAGCAATACTGTTTTTTAGGTTTTTAGGCTTCTTAGAAGCTTTCTTTGAATTTGTGATTGTTTTAGTGACTTTTTTCGGGCACTTGTTTTCTTGAAAAGAAATGGTGCCATTTTCTAGTTCACAACGGTGAATGGTTAATTTTTTGCAAACTCCCAATGATGGCAATAGCAAGCCAATAAATATAAAAGTGATGTTGGTGTAATTATTTTTTAATAATTCAGGCATTGCATTGATAATTGAGAATATAAAGTTATGTAGGAATAAAAAAGATAATATAAGCCTTAGTTATTAGCAAGTGAATTAAATAATAATAGCGTTATCAAACACTATGCATTGATTTTTAGTGAACTGCCGCTTTAATTGGACAACTTTTGACAATTGAGGCCTCTACATCTAACAGTTGATTAAGCCTGTCTGACACCTCTTGTTTTGGGTAGTACTTATGTGCTAAAGATATAAATAATTCATAATGCCGGTATTCGGCAGCGGCTAATCTTTGGTAAAAATCTTTAATTTTTGATTCCGTTAACGCTTCACCAACCAATCCAAAGCGCTCTGCTCCACGTTTTTCAACAATACTAAACATGAGCAATCTATCTAACAAATAATGCTTAGGATCTTTACGCATAGCTTTCATAAACGAACCAATATAAAAATTAGTTTTATCCGGAACTTGCTGTAAACCACGTTTTAGCATGATTTTAATCACTTCACGAAAATGTGCCATTTCTTCCATGGCAAGATCTATCATTTCACGAACAATGTCATCTTTATCAGGATAATGGACAACCATAGACATTGCTAGAGTTGAAGCTTTGCGTTCATTGGCTGCGTGATCAATTATAAAAGCATCAAAATCAGCCATGACTGTTTTAATCCATTGAGAATCTGTTTTACATTTTAGTTCATAGGAATACATGGTTTATAAAGTAATGTGCAATTTATCCAATTGATAATTACTTTTTAGATTTTGAAGGTTTAAATATTGGATCAAATCAAGGCATTTATGCGCACAGAATGTGAGCGTACGAGTAGTACGTGTCCATTCGAGCACATAAATAACGCCGAGTTGATGCAAAAGATGAATCTTCAAAACTATAAAGCGTGGCGTTCGGCGATCAGTTTCTTAATCTCTGCAATGGCTTTTCCTGGATTCAGTCCTTTTGGACAAGTATTAGTACAACTCATAATCGTGTGACACCTGAATACTTTAAATGGATCTTCCAAATCTTCTAATCTTTCACCGGTATATTCATCACGAGAATCTGCTAAGAATCTATAAGATTGCAATAAAACAGCTGGACCTAAATATCTGTCACCATTCCACCAATAACTTGGACATGATGTTTGGCAACAAGCACACAAAATACATTCATAAAGCCCATCAATTTTTTCTCTGTCTTCTATAGATTGTAACCTTTCAGTATCTGGCAATGGAACAGAATCAGTCTGAATCCAGGGCTGAACAGAGGCATATTGTGCATAAAAGTGCGTTAAATCAGGCACTAAATCTTTAATAACATCCATGTGAGGCAATGGATAAATCGCTACGGTATCTTTGCAATCTTTCATGGCTTTAGTACAAGCCAATGTGTTTGTGCCGTCAATGTTCATCGCACAAGATCCACAAATACCCTCACGACAAGAACGCCTATAAGTTAAAGTTGTATCAATTTCATTTTTAACTTTATTTAATGCGTCTAACACCATTGGGCCACAATTATCCATATCGATTTCATAAGTATCGGTCCGTGGATTATCACCTGTATCAGGATCCCAACGGTAAACTTTTAATTTTCTAACATTGGTTGCGCCTTCGGCTTTTATGTATTTGCCTTTTTGAATTTTTGAATTTTTTGGTAAGCTAAATTCTGCCATTTTAATAAACCCTCTTAGCTGGTGGAATCACTTCGCACTCATCGGTTAATGTATTCATATGGACTGGTCTGTATTCAAAAGTAACAGTGTTATTTTCATCTACATATGACAAGGTATGTTTCATCCAATTATCATCATCTCTTTCTTGCAGATCATCTCTTGCATGTGCTCCACGAGATTCTTTTCGATTTTCTGCCCCAAATATAGTCACTTTCGCTTGAGACATCAGGTTTCTTAATTCTAATGCTTCAATTAAGTCAGTGTTCCAAATTAATGATCTATCTGAAATTTTCAGGTCAGGAAGTTTTTCAACAATGGCACTGATTTTCTCACAGCCTTCGTCTAATATCTCCTGAGTTCTGAACACAGCAGCATGTTTTTGCATGGCCATTTGAAGTTCTAATCTCAAATCTGCAGTTGAAACATTCCCATCAGCATGACGGATTTTATCAAAATCAGTCATGATTTTTTCAATGGCGTCATCTTTAAGATCTTTGTGTTTGGTTCCAGCTGTAACAGTTGCTGCAACCCTGTGGGCTACAGCTCTTCCAAATACAACAATATCCAATAATGAGTTTGAACCCAACCTGTTGGCTCCATGAACTGAAACACATGCCGCTTCACCAATGGCATACAATCCTTTTACAACAGAATCCGGATCATCACCCACTTTATTAACGACTTCACCATGATAATTTGTTGGTATTCCACCCATGTTGTAATGCACAGTAGGTAATACTGGAATGGGTTCTTTTGTGACATCTACACCCGCAAATATTTCTGCTGATTCAGCAATTCCGGGTAATCTTTTTTCTATGACTTCTGGTCCTAAATGTTCTAAATGTAAATGAATATGGTCTTTATCTGGTCCAACACCTCGGCCTTCATTAATTTCCATAGTCATGGCACGACTAACAACATCACGAGAAGCCAAATCTTTTGCAGAAGGGGCATAACGTTCCATAAATCTTTCGCCTTCAGAGTTAGTTAAGAACCCACCTTCACCACGAACACCTTCTGTAATTAAACAACCTGCACCATAGATACCCGTTGGATGGAATTGGACAAATTCCATGTCTTGCAATGCTAATCCTGCTCTTAATACCATTCCATTGCCATCTCCTGTACAAGTATGGGCTGAGGTACATGAAAAATAAGCTCTTCCATAACCACCTGTGGCAAGAATGATAGAATGTCCTCTAAATAAATGAATGGTTCCATCTGACATATCAAGGGCTACGACACCTTTACATTCACCATCCTCCATCACTAAGTCAATGGCAAAATATTCTATAAAGAAATTTGCATCGTGTTTAAGTGACTGTTGATAAAGCGTATGTAATATTGCATGACCTGTTCTGTCTGCAGCGGCGCACGTTCTTTGTGCTGGTGGACCCTTTCCGTAGTCCGTAGTCATACCACCAAATGGACGTTGATAAATTTTACCTTCTTCAGTTCTAGAAAAAGGCACACCTTGGTGCTCTAATTCAATCACAGCAGGAACAGCTTCACGACACATATATTCTATAGCATCTTGATCACCCAACCAATCTGAACCTTTAATGGTATCGTACATGTGCCAACGCCAATCATCTTTACCCATATTACCGAGTGAAGCACTCATTCCACCTTGTGCAGCAACCGTGTGAGATCTTGTTGGGAATACTTTTGTAACGCAGGCAACAGATAGACCTTCCATAGCCAAGCCCATGGTTGCTCTTAATCCAGCACCACCAGCACCCACAACAACTGCATCAAATTTATGTTCAATGACTTTGTATCCCATGGCTTTATATTTATTAGATTCAGACATAATTAATCCCTATGAAACAAGTTTAAAAAGTGAAAAGAAAGTTACCACAAGCATTATAACCATGGCAAATTTTACAAGTACAAGCATTGTTAATGCTAATTTTTTGTTGTTGATATAATCTTCAATGATGACCTGAAGCCCTAAAGAGGCATGGTACACCACTGTAATAGTCCATAAAGTCATCAACAAGGCAGGGATTGGATTACCCAGCCACATTATCAATGCATCCACTGTTATGGTTTCCATGCTCATCAATGAATAAACAAACCAAAGCCCCAAAGGAATCATGAACACAGCAGTTAATCTTTGCATCCACCAATGACTAAAGCCATGTTTTGCTGTACCTAAACCTTTGACTTTTTTTGTATCAGATCTGTATTGCATAATTTAAGCTCCCAATACCCATGTAATAGTAGTTAAAATGACAGCCATAATAATGGCCAAGATCCCTGATTTATTGACGGTTGCAATCTCCAAGCCTTTGCCTGCATCCCAAAACAAATGACGTATTCCATTGCAAAAGTGATAAAAGAAGGCAAATGTAAAGCCGATTAATGCAACTTTTCCAATAGTTGAAGAAAAATACAACTGCAATAGGATGGCATTATCAGAATCATATGCCAACGTATATAACCAATAAACCAAAACAACAGCTGCAAGTGACAATGCCAATCCCGTCAATCTATGGAAGATCGATAGTTTGGCGGACAATGGCATTTTATAAACCTGCAAATGAGGAGACAAAGGCCTAGATGATTTCATTTAATAACTCCTTTCGTTAATTTCATACAAACTTCAGACAAATGTACACCCAACAAAAATAATAAATTGTGTTATTGATAATTTAAACATTCGTTCAGAAAATATCTTTGTATTTTATTTTAAATCTATATAATTGTGCAATATTATAATAGATTAACAGAATAGCTGTAAGGATTTTTTTATGAGCGACAAAGATAGTCACAAAAATTTGTTTTCCATTAATTCATTCTGTACTTGTATTCAATTTACAGGCACAAATTGTATTGATTTTCTCAACAACTTACTCATATCTGATTTATTTAAACTCGAATTAAATCAATTTAACTATTCTGCTCTATGTAACCCAAAAGGCAGAATTATTTCAAGTCTTTGGATAAGTATAGAAACCCATGATTCTATTAAAATTATCTGTCCATCAAACATGAAAGATTTTCTGATTAATTTCTTTAACATGCGGAAATTTAGACTTAAAATATCAATTAGCGCATTAAATAATCCCATAAATATTAATCGTGAAGCGGTTGTTACAACCTCGAATAAGGATCAAAATACAATCTTTCCTGTCACAGACTATAATGGGTATAATAGTATTCTTTTCAATGTGAATTTTCCGTGGATTGACAAAGAAAACTCTGAAAAATTCATCCCCCAACATGTCAATCTAGATCAACACGAAAATGTTATGAGCTTTACCAAGGGTTGCTATCCTGGACAAGAAATTATTGCCAGAATGAAATTTCTGGGTCGTATTAAAAAACGCATGAAACTGGTTAAAAATACCAATAAAGCTGTCCTATTGGAAGTCATAAATAACAAAAACCAAGTCTCTCCTATCATACAGAACACTGAAGATGAATATTGCGTTCAAGTGATTCAATCAATAGCCATTGATGAATCACAATAATGATAGACTAAAATTTTTGGTTCAGTTAATCCATATTTTTATTATAATCGTTTTCTTTTATAATCGATTTTCTTTTACCCAGCCAAGTGGTAATTGAATATGTCATAAGAGTGATATAGTGAGAATGAATAAATAGGCAGCTTGATTATTCATTTCGTTGCATTGGCGTTATGAAAACCCATTACAATAAACTGGCTTCATACGTATTTTGCATTAAAGTTGCTACAGTCATTGGTCCAACACCACCAGGCACAGGAGATATCCAAGCGACTTTATCTTTAACAGCTTCAAAGTCTATATCTCCACAAAGCTTTCCATCTTCTTTGCGATTAATCGCAACATCTATGACAATACAACCCTTTGGAACCCACTCAGCTTTAACAATATTTGGATTACCCACTGCCACACATAGTATCTCTGCACTACGAACATGCTTTTCAAGGTCTTGTGTAAATCGATGACAACATGTGACCGTTGCACCATGGTACAACATCTCCATCATTAAAGGTCTACCAACAATATTAGATGCCCCTACAATGACACAATGTTTAGATTTAGGAGGTAGATTATTTTCTAATAATAATGTCATTATTCCTCTCGGTGTACATGGTCTCAATCCAGGTTGTCTTAAAGCAAGTCTGCCTACATTTTCAGCATGAAAGCCATCCACATCTTTGTTTGGAGAGATACGATTGGTCACCAAATTTTCATCAATGTGTTGAGGCAGAGGAAGTTGAACTAAAATTCCATGAATGGTGTTATCTTCATTCAGTTCATCAATCAAATGAAACAATTCTTTTTCAGATACATTTCTCAACAATTTATGAGAAGAAGAAATTATTCCAACTTTTTCACATGCCTTTACTTTATTGCGAACATAAATTTCTGAAGCAGGATTATCACCGACCAAAACCACGGCTAAACCTGGGGCAAGGTGGCCTTTTTCGATACGTTTTGCGACTTTATTCCCAATGTTTTTAATCAGTTTTTGAGAAACTAATTTGCCATCTAATATTTGTGCTGTCATGATTTTGTTCTTTAAGAGTGATTTAGATAATGATATGATGGATTTTAACATAGTTAAATAGCAGATTAATGGAAAAAGAAACAGAAATTAAAGCCAGAGCATTTGATAGACTAATTAGTCATTTAGATAAACGTAAAGATGTGCAAAATATAGATTTAATGATATTGGCTAATTTTTGCCGCAATTGTTTATCCAAGTGGATGAGTGAAGAAGCTAAAAAATTAGATGTCACATTAAGCAATGAATCGGCAAGAGAGTATGTTTATAAAATGCCATACAGTGAATGGAAAGAAAAACATCAATTGAGTGTTTCTGATGAAAAGCTAATGCTATTAAAAGAGTCTAATAAACAGCAATAATCGTATTTAAAATTGGAGCTTATTTATGTCGATAAAAATTATTCAAGCCAACTATAATGACCCACAACATGGCAGGCATATCATTGAAATGCTTGATTGTTATGCCAATGATCCAATGGGCGGTAACACAGCTTTACCAGATTATGTTGCTCAAAATCTAGTACATGCTTTGTCAAACAGATCCAACGCAATTAGTATATTAGCTTATGTTGAGGGCCAACCTGCTGGATTACTTAATTGTTTTGAAGGGTTTTCTACTTTTAAATGCAAGCCCTTGATAAACATACATGATTTAATTGTAGCCACTGAATTCCGAAGCATGGGATTAAGCACTAAAATGCTGACGATGGTTGAAGAAATCGCTGTCGAAAGAGATTGCTGCAAATTAACGCTAGAAGTATTAGAAAAAAACGTCATCGCAATAAACTCCTATCGCAAGTTTGGATTCAATCACTATCAGTTAGATCCAATAATGGGTAAAGCAGAATTTTGGGAAAAAAAATTATGAGAAAACTACAAATACTTATCTTGGCTCTATTTTGCATATCAGCGTGCCAAACAAAAACTAATGAAGCAAATACAAACGATCAAGAAGCAAAACAAAATGTATCAGATGTAACTGGAAATAAACCTAAAAATACTGATATTAAAGGATGCACCAAAGACAGCAAACTGTGTGAAAATGGAATAGCAGTGGCAAGAGATCCAGAAAACAACTGCAAATTTGCCTCATGTGATTCGTCTAAAATCAAAAAAACACCGGTCATGTGCTCAGCAGATGTTAAAGAATGTCCAGATGGTTCATTCGTGAGTAGAAATCACGATAACAATTGTCGATTTAAAGATTGTCCAAACTCAGAAAAATGATCTAAAACAAATTAATTAATTTGTTCAAAACCATTGGTAAATATATTATCATCAAGAACATTACGGCATGGTTGACCTGAAGCTTTAATATTAATATCGTCAACATACCATCCATCTTGAGTCACAAATGAATCAGAGGTTAATCTAAACCTTATTTGCATTTGCTTGCTATCATCAGGAACTGACATCGATTGATTAACACTTTTCCATTCAGATTCTCCATCACATGTGAAAACAGTTTGCCAGTTAGAATTGTCAAAATTAACTTCAGCATGACCAAAGTCAAAACCGGCTTCAGTAGTACACAAATGATTAAAGCTTAATTCAAGACTTGAAGCTCCAGTTATATTTATATTTTCTGAAGTAATTGAAGTATTGATATCATTGTCATATTCACCATCGGGACTATCAGTCCAAGAAGAAATTGGACTTGAGGACTGATTATTCACAATTGCCCAAGGAGCATTTGCGAGCCAATTGTTTGCCCCAGATTCAACATCATCTGAAAAAACATCACAGAATGGCTCTAATTGTATATTTTGTGTTGTGTTCATTTGTTGAATAATTTCAAGATTTTGTATCTCAATTTTTGCATAGCCATCGGCCTCAACCGATAAGGTTCCGTTTTTGGGCGGAGCAAAAAGTGAATATTGGCCTGTGTTTCCAGAAAGGCCTATGGATTCGTTTATTTTAATTTGAGCCACATTAACAGGGGCGCCTGTAATCGCGTCTAAGACGATACCACTGATTGTTCCAACTTGGTTTTCATCAACAACATTAACAAATTTTGAAAATATTGCTCCCGAAACATCATTAGAGTCTTTGGCTACTGCAAAAACGGTGTGTTGTCCAATTGGCAGTTTACTTGAATTTATTTCTGCTTCGAAACTCTCTAAACCTGAATCATAAACTCCATCACTAGCCGGAACAGATTGAGCATTTTTTGAGAGCCAAGGTAAATCATTGATATAAGTATCCACTTGCTTAACTTGTTCAAATATTTGTGTTCCTCGTGAGCTATTGTACCTGTCTTCATTGGCTATACCTGAAACAGTAAAATTCTGGTCAGGTAAAATATAATTAGGAATTAATGATAGCGATTCAATATCTGGACCCAGAGGTGTAATGTAAGGTGTTCTTGCTACACGTGTAACATAAAGTAAGGATTCTAAATTATCAGGTAAAATAGTCGATTCAAATAAGTCACACTCTTCAAAAAACTGAGTGCCTAATTCAAATGCTAAAGATGCAACACCTAATTTGCCATAAGAATGGTCAACAGATGAACCGTTGGCTATGGTTAAGTCAGTGATGGGTTGAGGTGTGTAGTTATTATAAAAAGCCACCCTTCTTCCAAATGCTTGATATTGGTTAACGTTTGGATTATCAGTTGGAGTAAAACCCCATGGCCACATGACTAATCTGCCCGAACTGTGAATATCCAAAAACACGCCTGGAGTATCTGCATCAGCTGGATCTGACAACTGTTCACCTCTTTTGTCTTCAAAAATATTATCAAGATGATTAATAACGGCCATTAATTCAGGCTCTGATTGTGCAGAAGGTCCTGGATATGTGCCACCACATTCATCAAAACCAGATTGCCATTCAAAAGGATAGTTTCTATTTAAATCAGCTCCACGATTATTACTGTTTGGCGAACAATACGCTTGATTGGTATTTTTACGCCACAGAATTCCTGACTCGGCTTTTTTTCTTCCATCAGGATTGGTCTGAAGCATAAGTTGCACTTCATGGTGGTCTAATATCCACTGCACATCGGAGTTTGTTTCATATTGAGATAACAAATATTCAGCAAACCGTGTTGTCAGTTCTGCCGTAGTATATTCTCTTGCATGAATTGCGGAGGTCATAAATACTATTGGCTTTTTTGTTGTAATATTTTGATTTGTTAATCTTAATATTTTCAAATCATAGCCATTATTGGCATTTATGGTTTTTTCCCAGCTTACACCGACATCTATTATTTCTGCTAATGATGCGTGTGAAGCAACCAATGCTTGCATACGAGAAAATGTTCCTTCTACAGTTGAATAGCATGAAAATCCACTGATAGTATCTCCACCTTCTGGCTCATATGAAGATTTAAGTTTTTGGTTTTCAGTAAAATATTTTGTCTGCAGTTTAGTATCTAATCGCATTTGAACTTTTAAGGATTGAATTTTGTTATACATCAATTTATCATTGATCATTAACACTGCATATCCTTGTTCTTCATTATTATTCCACAAAGGTGTGATATCACTCATTGCTTGAAGTTGTTGTTGTGTTTCATAATATGCCCTAACAATCCAAGGAGATTGCGATTCAGGTGATTGAGTAAGAATTTTAGATTCAATGGCCAATACAGAGAAGGAACATAACAATAATAATAAGACTGGACTATTTTTAAACATATATTTATAGATTGAATTTTTGCAAAGATTATAACCTAAATTAGTGTTGATAATCTTACATATTACATGTATCTTGTTACAATATAATAAAACTACAGATATATTAGTCATGAAAACTTTAATACTATTCTTTATTCTTACTACTTTAGAACTGCCTGCCAAAGAAGAGTATGAAAAAACCTCCGATACAAAAAATAATGTCCAGCTGATAATACTGGGCATTGCACAAGATGCTGGATATCCTCAAATAAACTGTTACAAACCCCATTGCTTACCCGCTTGGAAAAATCATAAACTCAAAAAACTTGCAACTTCATTGGGATTAATTGATGATAGTAATAAACAAAAATATTTATTTGAAGCCACTCCAGATATTAGACAGCAACTCTATAATTTACATAAAATTGCAGATGATTCTGAATATAAATTTTCTGGAATTTTTCTTACTCACGCCCATATGGGTCATTACACTGGACTGATGCATTTGGGCCGAGAAGCTGCAGGCACTGATTTAATTCCCGTTTATGCAATGCCAAAAATGAAAGAATTTTTAAAAAATAACGGCCCTTGGAGTCAGTTAATTAAATTAAAAAATATCTTAATAAAAGACTTAAAAAATCAGAATGAAATTAATTTAAGTACAAATTTAAGCATAATTCCCTTTTTAGTTCCTCACAGAGATGAATTTTCAGAGACTGTTGGGTATAAGATTAAAGGTCCAAATAAAACTGCAATGTTTATTCCTGATATAGATAAATGGAAAAAATGGGACCAAGATATACTCAAAGAAATTCAAAGTGTAGATTATGCATTATTGGATGCCACTTTTTTTGAAAATGGAGAAATACCTAATAGGGATATGAGTGAAATTCCACATCCATTTGTAACTGAAAGCATGGAATTATTTTCAGCTCTTTCTGATACAGATAAAAGAAAAGTATATTTTATTCATTTCAACCACACCAACCCTTTATTACACTCTGATGAAAAAACAAATAATTCAGTTACAGACAAGGGTTTCAATATTGCTTCTGAAGGTTTAAAACTTAACTTATAAAACAAAACCTATAGAGACCTTTGCTCGATTATAAAGGATTGAGAAAAAGATTTAAAAATGTGTCAATCAAGGCACGAAATGCAGCCTAATAACTAGTTATTAGCAAATTTTGAAACGCAGAGTGATGCTTTTTTAAACTTTTTATCTTCTTTCACTAATCGAGCAAAGGTCTCCTATATTCTATAAACTAAAAACTTCATCACTTCAGACATTTTTGTCATGATAGATTTAATGGGTTTAGGTAAGTCTATACCGCCTGCATCTCTTGCATTTTGTCCATGCCTTATTTCATCTGCTTGCATTTGAGATAAGATAGCATGGGTTTTTTTATCTTCTTTTGGTATTTGATCCATGTGATCTTGTAAGTGGTTTTCAACTTGTTTTTCTACTTCTATAACAAAACCGTAACTCACATTGTCACCGAATAACGCAGCAGTTGCACCGAGTGTAAAAGAACTGATGTACCAAAAAGGATTTAAAATACTGTTGTGTGTATTTAGATCATTCAGGCGTTCTTGACACCAATAAAGATGATCATGTTCCTCTTTTGCTGCCAATATTAAATGCGTTTGCGTTTCTTGATCTTTTGCAAACAATGCTTGTCCATAATACAAGGCTTGTGCACAAATTTCACCTGTGTGATTAATGCGCATTAAACCTTGTATGTTTTTTTTCTGTTCTATTGAGAGAAACTCATCTGAAGTTTGACTGGTAAGAGGTGTCGGTTTTTGTGGTGCAACTGGAGGAATAGTAATAATTTTTACGAAACGATCAAATTCACACAAAAGCTTATCACTAAATTTTGAATGGATATTTCTCATAAGATTTTAAATTTTAAATAATTTAACCAAAATTATGAAAACGTATTCGATAAAAACATAAATAAAAGTAGGAAAAACTTAGTCGTTTTTCCTACTGATTATTACTTACAATTGTGCTTCTTCAAAAACTTTTTCATTAATATTAATACTGGCATTGTTTCTTAATTCTGAAGTAATATTCATAATTTCATATGATGAAACAGTTCTTTCTATTTGCGAAGCTATATTATTTTTTTCTTCTTCGCTTAATGAGCTAACATCCGCTACTGATACAGCATTTAGTTTAACCAATGCTAAATCGCTATTATTAGATTCTACAAAAGTTACATCATTATTTTCTTCATTTAATTTCAATTTAAAAACATTGCTTACTAAATTAAAAGGTTGGTCAGAACCTACTCTTTCAATATTGTCAGCAATAGCAACAGTTTTCTCTAATTCAGTCGCTATTTCTTGCATTGATTTTTCTCCAGAATTGATAAGCTCTACATATTTATTTGCTTCTTCCCTTATAATATCTATAGCTTTTTCAGATTTTATTTTATTTTTGATCGACTCTGATACTTCTTCTAAAGGCTTAGTTACTGGCAAAATATGTTCTTTAATTTGAATGTAAGCAATATGATTATCACCTAAATCAATCATTTCGCTAATCTCGTTATCAAGTTTGATCAAGTCACTAAAAGCCACAGATGAAAATTCAGGATTAGCAGCAATACCCAATCCTCTTCCATTTGCAAAAAGTTCAGTAGCTTGCATAGTTAACCCAGATGTTTCTGCTGCAAGTTCTAGAACATTGTCGGCATCTACAATTGATTCATCTAATTGGCTTGCCACTTGTAAAAATCTATCGTTTGCTCTTTCATCTTTAATTTCTTCTATTAAAGAATCTTTAATTTCTTCCAAGGGTGGAATAGCTGGTTCTTTAATTTCTGAAAGTTTAATTATGTGATATCCAAAAGATGATAAGACGGGCTCTGAAATCTCACCTTCTGACATAGAAAATAATTTTTCGTCAAAAGCATCAACCATATCGCCTGGTGCAACCCAACCTAAATCACCTCCAGTATTAGCTGAACCTGGATCTTGAGATACTTCTTTGGCAAGTGCTGCAAAGTCTTCACCAGCATTTAATCTTTCTGCTACCTTATCAATTTCAACTTTCACAGTTTCTTCATCACCATTCACTGGCAATAAAATGTGTTGCGTTAATCGTTTTTCTGGCGTAGCTAAATTTTCTTTTTTAATGTCATAGAATTCTTGTATGTCATCATCAGAAATATCGATAGTTGTCATTAAAATATCATTTGATAATTCAATATAATTAACCGCTACTTGCTCTTCTGTCATGTAATCATTACCGAATTCTTTAAAATGATTATTAATTTCTTCTTCTGTCACTTCAATAGTATCAAGGTAGTCAGCTATTGACAATTGTAGATATTCAAAGCTTCTTGTCTGTTTAGATAACTTATATTGGTTTTCAATTTCTAAATTTAATGAAAAAGCGGTTTGATTAACCATGATAGGAAGAGCCGAGCCTTTAATTTCTTGTTTAATCTCTCTTTGTAGAAGTTCAGCAGATTTTCCAACTTGTGCCAAATAATTTGCATAAGCTTCTTTGCTGAATTTACCATCAATTTGAAGGCCTTCAGATTGCTCAATATAATTTTTAATGGTTTCTGGAGAAACATCATAGTCAAATTTTTCGGCCGTTTGCTTGAGTAATTCGACATCTATAATTTGATTCATGACGCTGCGTTTAAAATTTTCTGATTCAAAAAACTCGGAGCCAATATTGTCTCCAAATTGACTGGTCATTCTGTTGCGTTGAGCTTGTGCTGCTTGATTGAACTTAGCTACTGATATTTTTTCTCCGTTGACAGTGGCTGCACTGTCAATATTTGGTGATAATAATGAACCACTTACACCCCAAAAAGCGAATGCAATAATTAAAATACCCATGACTATCTTAGCGCCGAGTCCATTTGATTTTTGTTTAATATCTCTTAACATAATTTCAACTTTATAAATCTATTTTTTAATGATAAAAAAAAAGAGTGTCATATGACACCCTTTTTTTATAATGGCGGAGTGGACGGGACTCGAACCCGCGACCACCGGCGTGACAGGCCGGTATTCTAACCAACTGAACTACCACTCCAATTTTGGTGGGTGCTGAGGGGATCGAACCCCCGACCCTCGCCTTGTAAGGGCGATGCTCTCCCAGCTGAGCTAAGCACCCAGTATTTCTACTGTTGTAAGTAATAATTATTACTTACTAAGGGTAATTTAGTTTAATGCGTCTTTTAATGCTTTACCAGCTTTAAAAGATGGAACGTTAGCCGCTTTAATTTGAATCGTTTCGCCAGTTCTAGGGTTACGACCTTTACGTGCTGCGCGTTGTTTTACAGAAAATGTTCCAAAACCTATAAAAGATAAAGATTCTCCACCTTTTAAACAATCTGTAATTGTTCCAATCATTGCATCGAAACATGATGCTGCTGTAGCTTGTGACACGTCAGCTTGATCTGCAACTGACTTTATAAAATCTGCTTTTTTCATTATAACTTTAACTCCAATTTATGTAATATTAATCACCAAATAAATGATTAATTATGTATTATTTGTTCAGTATTAATTCCGAAACCGAATTGTATACTATTACAATCCATATGTGGTATTTTATTTAGAAAAATTGTCCCTTTTTAGTCTTTTTTATGAATTAATTCCAAATTATATTGGTTAATGACTAAATGGTTCTTGTGATGGATTATCTAAGCCATCTTTTACATTGACCATCAGATGGAAATCTTCGTCAGATATGGGCTTTAACTCATTTTCTAACGCCACATCAAACACTTCATCAATGTATTTAACTGGAATAATTTCTAGTTCATTTTTAACCTGAACGGGCATTTTAATTAAATCTTTGGTATTGTCAAATGGAATTATGACTTTTTTTATTCCGCCGCGTAATGCAGCCAATAATTTCTCTTTAAGTCCTCCAATTTCTAACACTTTACCTCTCAATGTAATTTCACCCGTCATCGCTACATCTGCTCTTACTGGATTATTGGTTAATGCAGAAACTAATGCAACACACATTCCAATTCCAGCACTGGGACCATCTTTAGGAGTAGCACCTTCTGGCACATGAATATGGATATCTTTTTTCTTTAGGGAATTAATATCAATGCCTAAAGACTGTGATTTGGACTTGACCATTGAAAATGAGGTGTGTATAGATTCTTTCATCACCTTACCCAAATGACCAGTTAAGGTTTGTTTGCCATTTCCAGATAAGACTGTAGATTCAATGTGTAATAATTCTCCACCAACCTCTGTCCAAGCTAATCCTGTGACCATACCAACTTCATTTTTTAGTGTTGCCTTTCCATAGTTAGTTTTACGCACGCCTAAAAATTCACCAATGTTTTTAATTGAAACATTTACTTTTGTCACTTCAGGATTCGTTAAGATTTCTTTTACAACCTTGCGACAAACTTTAGATATTTCTCTTTCAAGATTTCTTACGCCTGATTCTTTGGTATAGTACCTGATAATTTCGGTAATTCCTGCTTTGCTAAAATTGAGTTCTTTATTCAGCAAACCATTGGCCTTTATTTGTTTTGGTATCAAATATCTTTTTGCAATTTCAACTTTTTCTTGTTCTGTATATCCAGGAATCCTAATAATTTCCATACGATCTCGCAGTGGACCAGGGATATTAAGTGAATTTGCAGTGGCAATGAACATTACCTCAGATAAATCAAATTCTACGTCTAAATAATGATCTGCAAATGTATTATTTTGTTCTGGATCCAAAACTTCTAATAATGCTGAAGATGGATCGCCTCTGAAGTCTGCATTCATTTTGTCTAATTCATCTAACAACATGAGTGGATTGCACGTCTTTGCCTTTGTGATATTTTGTATAATACGACCTGGCATAGAACCAATGTATGTTCGTCTATGGCCACGAATCTCAGCTTCGTCTCGAACACCACCTAAAGACATTCGACTGTAAGTTCTACTTGTGGCTTTGGCTATCGATTTGCCCAATGATGTTTTACCAACACCAGGTGGACCAACCAAACACATAATTGGGCCTTTCATTTTATCCATGCGTTTTTGAACCGCTAAAAATTCAAGAATTCTCTCTTTAACATCATCTAAACCAAAATGATCTTCATCAAGAATTTTTTTAGCTTGTATTAAATCAGTATTTATCTCTGTTCTTTTATCCCAGGGCAAGCTCAGTAAAGTTTCAAGGTAATTTCTAACAACAGTTGCTTCCGTCGACATAGGAGGCATCATCTTTAACTTTTTAAATTCAGCCATAACTTTTTCTTTGGCTGCTGGTGTAAAATGAGTATTTTTAATTTTGCTTTCTAACTCACCATGTTCCGAGTTATTTTCATCAATGTCAGTCAGCTCTTTTTGTATCGCTTTTATTTGTTCATTAAGATAATACTCTCTTTGATTTTTTTCAATTTGAGTTTTGACTCTTCCGCGAATTTTTTTCTCCATCTCCATCATTTCAAGCTCAGTATCTAGCAGAGTTAATAGAGACTCTAAACGAAGACCAATATTACTTTGCTCTAATAGCTTTTGTTTCTCACTGAGTTGAATATTGATATGAGCTGAAATCGTATCAGTTAATTTTTCAGCATCTTCGAGTGATGTGATTGAATTTAACAATTCTTTTGGGATTTTTTTATCTTGCTTTGCGTATTTTGCAAAATTGTCTTTTAGTGATCTCACTAATACTTTCACTTCATTAGCATCTTTAACGGTTTCTTGAGCAAAATCAGTATATTCAGCCACAAAATATTCAGAATCCAAAAGTTTTTTTAATGACACACGTTGACTGCCTTCTATTAAAACTTTATGGGTGCCATCTTGTAGTTTGACCATTTGTAAAATAGTTGATAACGTACCCGTGGTATAGATATCTGATATTTTCGGATCATCTGTTTCAGCTGTTTTTTGAGCTACCAAAATTATAGGAAGGCTGTCCTTCATTGCTGATTCTAAGGCATTAATTGATTTTGGTCGGCCTACAAATAATGGCACAACCATACCTGGAAAGACGACTACGTCTCTCAATGGTAATACTGCTGCTTTATTTAGTTTATCTGTCATAATTTTCTTTGTGTTCTTATTGCATGATTCATGCATAAAATTTAATTTTCGTTTACAACTTTTGCAACGCTGTCTCTGACTAATATTGGGTTATTGCCTTCTTCAATTACTGCTCGATCAATAACAACTTTTTTGACATCATCCATATCAGGAATTTCATACATAATGTCTAATAAAGCTTTTTCCATGATTGTTCTCAAACCACGGGCACCCGTTTTTCTTTTCATTGCTTTTTTAGCAATCGCAACCAAGGCATCATCTCTTATATCAAGCTCTACTTCGTCTAATTCAAACATATAACTGAATTGTTTTGTTATTGCATTCTTAGGTTCAACTAGTATTCTGACCAAAGCTTCTTCATTAAGCATTTCTAAGGTAGCAGTAACGGGCAATCTTCCTACAAATTCTGGAATCAATCCATAGCTTACGAGATCATCTGGTTGCAATCCATCAAACAAAGCCAAACTTTCCGTTTCTGATTTCTTTTGTTTCACATCTGCTGAAAAACCTATTCCAGTTTGATGTGATCTTTTTTCAATAATTTTTTCTAAGCCAGAAAATGCTCCTCCGCATATGAACAAGATATTTTTAGTGTCAACTTGTAAAAATTCTTGCTGAGGATGCTTTCTACCACCTTGTGGAGGAACTGAAGCCACTGTGCCTTCAATAAGTTTTAGTAAAGCTTGTTGAACGCCTTCGCCAGATACATCACGGGTGATTGAAGGGTTTTCTGATTTTCTCGATATTTTATCTATTTCATCTAAATAGACAATCCCACTTTGAGCTTTATCAACATCATAATCGCATTTCTGAAGTAGTTTTTGTATGATGTTTTCAACATCTTCCCCGACATAACCAGCTTCGGTTAATGAAGTAGAATCGGCTATGGTAAATGGTACATTCAAAACCCTAGCCAATGTTTCAGCTAACAAAGTCTTGCCCGAACCAGTTGGCCCAACTAAAAGAATATTTGATTTTGCAAGTTCAACTGAGTCTTTGTTCTTTTTTGCAGATATATTTGATTTGACTCTTTTATAGTGGTTATACACAGCAACAGAAAGTACTTTTTTTGCGTGCTCTTGCCCTATTACATAATCATTTAAATATTCGTGAATGGTTTTTGGAGACGGTAAAGCTGTTTCTTCTTCAGAAATAGCCTCATCAAATTCTTCGGTTATAATTTCATTGCATAAATCTACACATTCATCACAAATGTAAACACTTGGTCCTGCAATTAATTTTGGAACTTCTTGCTGGCTCTTACCACAAAAACTGCAGTGTTTTAATTCCTCTGTTGAGCCATCGTTACTTTTTTTTGTCATTTTTTATTACTACCACTTTTAAAGTCAGTGTTATCATTTTCAAGGAATAATCTATTTGATTGTTTCTTTTAATTATATTCCTCAATTAATTTTTAGGTGTTACTGTTACTATTCTACTAAATTTATACAATTGTATAAGTGAATATTGCTAATTTAATTGAAAAACCAAGCAATACTTAGATATATGGACGATTATTAATAAGTAAAGATGTATAAACTGCTTTTTTAAGTTACTTTTTTCCTAAGGCTTAAACTCTATGAAATAACAACCGTTAAATATTATTTTCAAATTGCACCCTTTTGCATCGCAACCATATATCAACTCAGTTACTCATTATTTTACACAAAAAAAAACCCAACTGAATTGGGTTTTTTAGTGTATTTGATTGAACTTTATAACGTATTGATGGCTTTAATACAATATGAAATAATCGATGGAATAAAAATAAGTAACCCAACTTGTAAAAGAGCATTAAAGCTCAGTATTGATTTAACGTCAAATCCAGCTGTAATTTCTTGATCACTTTCAGATTCATCAAAATACATGGTTTTGATGATTTTCAAATAATAAAATGAGCCGATTACGGCAAATACTACTGCAATGCCTGCTAAAACATAAAATCCTTGTTTAACCACCGCTTCTAATACCAATAATTTTGATACAAAGCCAACTAATGGAGGAAAACCTGCCATTGATGCAATAATTAATAGCATCATAAAAGCAAACCAACCATTTCGTTGATTCAAGCCTTTAAAATCGGAAATTTGTTCGGCTTCAAATCCTTTACAAGACAGTACAATTATCATACCAAAACCTGCAGCACTCATTAATGCATAGGTAATGATGTAAAACATTGACGCTGAATAGCCTTCTGCACCACCCAAAAATCCAAGTAACATAAAGCCAATATGTGAAATGGTAGAATAAGCAAATAAGCGCTTAATATTAGTTTGTTGTAGTGCAAACAAATTACCTATAATGATTGATAACATAGCAAGCACAGCAACGATGTGTTGCCAATTTTCAAATAGACCTTCTAAACTTTGAGCCAAAATTCTAATAGCAAAGGCAAAGGCTGCTATTTTAGGAGCAGATGAAATAAATAAAGTTGAGGCTGTTGGAGCACCATGGTAAACATCAGGAACCCACATATGAAAGGGAGCTGCGCCTAATTTAAAAGCCACACCAACCATTATAAATACTAAGCCAAACACCAATAATATATTGTCTTGTATATTGGTCATATTTGCAGCAATTTGATCAATTTGTAAAGTACCGACGGCACCATAAATCATAGACATACCATACAATAACATGCCTGAAGCAATGGCACCAAGAATGAAGTATTTCATTGCTGACTCATTTGAAAGCTTGTTATCGCGGTCATAGGCAACTAAGGCATATGAGCTTAAGGCGAGAAGTTCAAGACCAAGATATAAAGTGATATAATTATATCCTGAAATCATAATCATGATGCCCAACATACCAAATAACATCAGTGCAAAAAACTCACCTTTAAATATATTTTTGTTGCGTAAATATTGTTTGGAATAGATAAAAACAAATAACATTACGCAATAAACAGTGATTTTTAAGATATCTCCCATGTAGTCACGGACAAAATTACCATTAAATAAAACCTGAGTGACAAGCTCATTTGTGCCCATATGACTTTTAGCAGTAGCAATAGCAGCAAATATTACACCCACTACAGATGTTAAGACCAATAAACCACCTTTATCAGATTTTGTAAATAATCCCAGTAATAATACTGTACATGCAGTTGCCAGAATTATTAATTCTGGAAAAATTGGGGTTAATTCAGACCAAGTAATATTCATAGATTAAACCTTTGACACAGAAATTTGTTCAATTAAATGTTCTACTGAAACGCGCATAACATCAATTAAGGGCTCTGGATAAACCCCAAGAAATAGGACAGCAATGGCTAGAATTGCCAAAATAAATGTTTCACGCTTGTTAATATCTGTTAATTGTGAAACAGCTTCGCTTTTCACCTCTCCAAAAACAACACGTTTTACCATCCACAACGAATAAGCTGCTCCAAAAATTAGTGTTAATGCTGCTAAAAAGGCAAACCAAAAGTTGGCTTGGAAGCTACTTAATATAATCATAAATTCACCAACAAAACCTGAAGTCCCTGGCAAACCTGCATTACTCATGGCAAAGAATACAAAAAATGCACCAAAGAAAGGCATGGTGTTGATGACACCACCATAATTACGTATTTTACGTGTATGCATACGATCGTATAAAACGCCCACACATAAAAATAAAGCTGCTGAAATAAAACCATGGGACACCATCTGAACCATAGCTCCTTCTAATGCCATGTTAGTATCTCCATTTTTCATGACTAAAGCAAAAGCAATAAAAATCCCCAACGTAACAAAACCCATGTGAGAAATTGATGAATAAGCGATGAGCTTTTTCATGTCCTTTTGTACCATTGCTATTAATCCAATATAAACAATAGCAATTAAAGACAAAGCAATGACAATCCATGCCAAATCATTGCTGGCATCAGGAGTAATCGGCAATGAAAACCTCATAAAACCATAACCTCCAATTTTCAACATGATGGCTGCCAGAACAACAGAACCTGCTGTTGGCGCTTCTACGTGAGCATCTGGTAACCATGTATGGACTGGGAACATAGGAATTTTTACAGCAAAAGCTAAGAAAAATGCCCAAAAGATCCAGAATTGTTCTTGCATTGTTAATGTCAAACCGGCCATTTCGGCAATATTCCAACTACCGCCTTTCATGTAAAGATAGATAAGCGCAATCAGCATAAACACTGATCCAAAAAACGTGTATATAAAAAACTTTATCGTTGCATAAACTCTATTAGGGCCACCCCAAATACCAATTATCAAGAACATGGGGATCAGCATTGCTTCAAAGAATATATAAAAGAGCAAGGCATCTTGTGCACAAAAAACGCCAATCATCATAGATTCTAATATTAAAAATGCCGCCATAAATTGATGCACGTTTTTCTGGATAACTTTCCAAGCAGATAATACTGTTAAAACTGATATAAACGTTGTTAGGACAACTAATGGCATTGCAATACCATCAACACCTAAATGATAGTTTATATTGAGTGAAGGTATCCATGCTATCTTTTCAACAAACTGCATATCTGCTGTGGTGCTATCAAAATATACCCACAATGGAATACTTATTAACAAAGTCACAACTGAAGTTAACATAGCAAGCATTTTAACTATGCCTTGTCTATTTGGACCCAAGGCAAGAATTGCAAAGGCTGCTATAATTGGCAACCAAATTAATAAGCTTAATAACGACCAAGTGTTCATAATACGTAAATTCCTATAAAGAATATTAATGCCACTGCCATTACCAGAGCATAATGATAAATATATCCAGTTTGTGTACCACGAATGGCTTTGGAGACTTTATTGACAAGTTTTGCTGATCCATTAACTATAAGCCCATCAATTAATTTACTATCGCTCCATTTCCACATTGCATTACCTAATTTGACTAAACCTCCAGCAATGTATTTTTGGTTAAAACTATCAAAACCATATTTATTCTGTAATAGGTTATAAATAGGGGCAAAAGTTTTCTTTGCATTCTCTGCGATTGATATCTTCTTTAGATATATCCATGTTGCAAGACCAAAACCAGCTAGAGCCAAAAAGAAAGGTGGTTGAGTCATTCCATGAATGACAAAACTCGCAACCCCTTTGAATTCATATTCGCCAATATGAGATATCACATCGTTAACAGGGTTCACAAAAATAACACCTTTGAAGAAGTCTCCAAATAAAAGAGGCTCCATTGTCAACCAACCGATTGCGATCGAAGGAATGGCCAATAATATCAATGGTACTGTCACCACCCAAGGAGATTCTTTTAAATGCTCTTTGGTGTGATTGTCCATTTTTTCTTTTCCATGGAAAGTAAGATACAATAATCTAAAACTATATAAAGCCGTGATAAAAACACCCAATAATACCGCAATATAAGCAACGGAGGATCCCCAACGATCCGACATATGTGTTGCTTCTATTATTATGTCTTTTGAGAAAAATCCTGAAAACCCTGGAAATCCAGTTAAAGCCAAAGTTCCTATCCACATTGTGATAAAGGTTATAGACATGTATTTCCTTAAGCCACCCATTTCTGACATATCTTGCTTGTGATGCATTGCAATAATAACCGAACCAGCTCCTAAAAATAATAGTGCTTTGAAGAAGGCGTGTGTCATTAAGTGGAAAATGGCAGCTGAATAAGCAGATACACCTAATGCTACGGTCATATAACCCAATTGTGAAAGAGTTGAATAAGCCACAACACGCTTAATATCATTTTGGACAATGCCTATTAATCCCATAAAGAATGCAGTGAAAGCTCCAATTAACATAACAAAACTTAAAGCGGTGTCTGACATTTCAAATATTGGAGACATACGTGTCACCATAAAGATACCCGCTGTTACCATAGTCGCAGCATGTATCAATGCAGAAATTGGCGTTGGTCCTTCCATAGAGTCAGGAAGCCAAACATGTAAGGGAGCTTGCGCTGATTTACCCATCGCTCCGATAAATAAAGCAATGGCTATAAAAGTCATTAATGACCACTCAACACCAGGAAAAATAGAAATGGTTTCATTTGCAAATTGAGGCAATTGCGCAAATACTTCAACGTAATCTAATGTGCCAAATGTCATCATTATTGCAGCAATGCCTATTAAAAAACCAAAATCTCCAACACGATTCACTAAAAAAGCCTTCATGTTAGCAAAAATAGCTGTTTCTTTTTTGAACCAAAAACCAATTAATAAGTAGGAAACTAATCCCACAGCTTCCCATCCAAAAAATAATTGCAAAAAGTTATTAGACATCACCAACATTAGCATCGAAAATGTAAATAAACTAATGTAGGCAAAAAATCTTTGGTATCCCGGATCTCCTTTCATATAGCCTATGGTATAAATATGTACCATCAATGAAACAAATGTCACAACCGTCATCATAAGAGCAGTTAAGGAATCAACCATAAAACCAACATGAAAACTGACCGTGCCAGTTACCATCCAAGTATAAACATTTTCATTAAATGCTTGAAAATCACCATTCATCAATCCCATCAAGACTTGAACTGAAAGCACACAAGAAATGGCTACAGAAGAAATGGTCACTAAATGTGAGCCTACTTTTCCTATTTTTCTTCCAAAAAACCCAGCAATGATTGCGCCAACCAAAGGAGATAAGGCAATAATTAACAATGTATTCATATTCATTATCTATTACCCCTTCAACTCGTTTAATTTATCAACTTCTAAGGATTTACGTTGTCTGAATATAACAACCAATATTGCCAATCCAATGGCCGCTTCAGCGGCTGCAACAGTGAGTATAAAGAATACAAAAACTTGTCCTTGAATATCATTAAGATAACTTGAAAATGCAATGAAGTTTATATTAACTGCCAATAGCATTAATTCTATCGACATAAGTAAAATTAAAACATTTCTTCTATTGATGTAGATTCCAGCAATACTGATGACAAATAATATAGCAGCTAGCACCAAATAATGAACTAAACTCATTTTTCACCCCCAATATTGTTGCCTACTTCAGCATCCATTTTCACTACTCTCATTCTGTTTTTATTTGAATCTACATGAACTTGCGATTCTGGATCTACATGTTTGTAATCATCTCGTCTTCTTAAAGTTAGTAATATTGCTGCGACTATCGCTACTAACAATATCACAGAAGCCAATTCAAAAGGCAGTACATATTGAGTATATAAATTTTCTGCAACTTCTTTAACATTACTGTGGCCTTCAGGATGTTTAATTAAATCATCTTGAGGAAGAACTGGTGTTAATTTTTTTGCAAATAACAGGATCATTTCAAATGCCATAACAATAGCAACTCCGATTCCTACTTTTGTATAATTTGACATGCCTGTTTTTCTTTTTACCTTAATATCTAACATCATGATGACGAACAAAAAGAGAACCATTACGGCACCAACATAGACCAGTACCAATGTTAATGCCAAAAATTCAGCTTCTAATAACATCCACAATGCAGCCGCACTGAAAAACGCCAAAATTAAAAACAAAGCTGAATAAATTGAATTACGAACTGTAACTACCGCTAAAGCAGCACCAATTGTAATGCCTGAATATATGTAAAATAATATGATTTGAAATCCTTCTGGAGAAAAAATAAATTCAAACATTATCTGTACTCCGAATCTTTTTCACGACATTCTGCAATTTCCTGTTCGCGCATGTCACCAATTTTCAAAAGTTGCTGTTTGTCTAAAACATTTTTGCCTTCAGATTCAAAATGAAATTCATGTATATCAGTTAGGACAATGGAATCAACCGGACATGATTCTTCACAAAAACCACAGTAAATACATTTAAACAAATCTATTTCATAATTGGTTGTTCTTCTGGTTCCATCTTCTCTTTCTTCTGAATCAATTGTAATCGCTAATGCGGGACATACTGCCTCACATAATTTACAGGCAATACACCGTTCTTCTCCATTTGGATAACGTCTTAATGCATGCAACCCTCTAAATCTTTCAGATTTTGGCGTTTTCTCTTCAGGGTAACGAACAGTGAATTTTCTTTTGAAAAAATATTTTCCTGTTACTGTCATGCCTTTGAGTAATTCGCTCAAGGTTAAACTTTTTATGTACTTAATTATTTTCATGTTAATTAACCACCTATCCATTCAGGCTTGTAAACTTTTAATACGGCGACAACCATGATCCAAACTATTGTAATTGGAATGAAAACTTTCCATCCTAATCGCATAATTTGATCATATCGAAATCTTGGGAATGTTGCTCTAAACCACAAATATAGCAACAAGAAGAAACTTAACTTTCCTAAAAACCAGAAAATACTGGGTTGGGCATACCAACCATCACCCGTAAATGGTGAATACCATCCACCCATAAACATTATGGCTGTTAAGGCAGAAATCATGATCATATTGGCATATTCGCCCAAGAAGAATAAGGCAAAAGCTGCGCCAGAATATTCCACATGAAATCCAGCGACAATCTCTGACTCTCCTTCAGCAACATCAAATGGTGCTCTATTTGTTTCTGCTACACCTGAAATAAAGTAAATAATAAAAAGTGGAAACAAAGGAATAAAAAACCAATTAAAGAGACCACCAGATTGCGAATTTACAATATCAGTTAAATTTAATGAGCCTGAAGCTATCAAAACTCCAACTAATGCGAAACCCATTGCAATTTCGTAAGAAACAATTTGAGCTGCTGATCTTAAAGCACCCAAAATGGCATACTTTGAATTTGATGCCCAACCAGCTATTATCACCCCATAAACACCCAAAGAAGTCATGGCCAATATATAAACTAAACCAGCATTTATGTCAGCCAGAACCAAACCATCAGCAAAAGGAACAACTGCCCATGCAGCAAAAGCCGTGGCTAAAGTTATGACTGGAGCCAACAAAAACAGAAATTTATTGGCATTTGTTGGAAAAATTATTTCTTTGGTGAGAAGTTTTAATACATCAGCAAATGGCTGGGCTAAACCCCATAACTTAAACCCCAATATACCAACGCGATTTGGTCCCATTCTGCCTTGCATAAAGCCAATCACACGTCTTTCAGCATAAGTGAGGTATGCAACAGTAAGTATCAATGGTAAGACAATCGCAATTATCTTGATAAGCGTCCAAACAAGCACCCATATTTGATCTAATATCATGCTTTTTCCCCTACTGTTAAATTAACATTTAGAATATCAGACCTAAAACCCACACATTTATGAACAAAAATAGACCCAGAAGGAATACTGTCATCAATTTCAACAAATAAATCTTGTTGAATAACATTGGACTCAAAACTTTGATGGACTGAAACTTCTTGACCATTTTCCAGCTTATATTTTTCAGCATCTGAAGAATTTACATGAACATTATCAGTGCTAGCATGAACTGTGTCTTGTAGCGCTGTTGCTCGTCTTGTTAGCATATCAACATCATAAATACTAACATCAGTAAATAACGCTAGATCAGTAATAACTATATCATCAGTATGACAATTGGTTCCGATTTGTCCTGGCTGAATTTTTTTATCATTTACTTGCTTTGATACATCTTTAATGCTTTCATAATCAAAACCATCAACATTGAGCAAGTTTGCCATCACTCGTAAAACCCTCCATCCAGGCTTCACATCATTTGGCATTTTTGATGCTGGTGCACAATATTGTTTATGGGTGAAATTATTAAAATATGAACCAGCTACTTCTGTTGGCAAACCAATCGGCAGTATCACATCTGCCACTTGTTTCATATTCTCATCAGCAAAACTTGATAAGACAACCACTGAATCCGCTTCATCCAAAGATGCATTTGCAAGATAAGAATTATCAAAATCATCATGTTCTGCTTGGTATATTAAATAAGATTTGATATCAGAGTTTAAAATATCCTTCACATTATTTTGGGAACCTAGACCACATACCTCTGCGCCGACAGCATTAGAGCCCGTTGCCATTTCATATACTTTGCCAGCAGTATTATTTGAAAGCCAAGCAGTTATTGATTTTATAAGACCAGCTTGAGGGTGTTTGTTTGAAATTTGACCAATGATAAACAACACATTATTGTCTTTATCGATTAATTTTTTAGCCAAATTGTTTAAGTTTTCATCTGTTGCTTGTGCCTTAATCCAGTTTCCTAGATCTCCCTCTAGCTTTGCGCCTGTTAATTCTGAAACACAATGGGCTAAAGATCCCAAGCCTTTTACCCAATCGACTTGATTGGCTACATAATGATGAAACATATCAAAATTAAACAAGTATTGTTTAGGATTAAAAGCAGAAACTTTTGCTTTATTTTTTAGCCAGGCTTGCCTGACTCTATGTCCTAGAATAGGTTGCTCATGAGTTACATTTGAACCTATGAGAACAATCTGATCTGAATCAGCAATGTCGTCAAGCGTTAAATCAACTCTCGGCAAACCAGCTGACTGACTAAAATCAGATTGGCCTAATCTGTAATCAATATTATCGCAACCAAGGGCTTTGAATAATTTATGAATCAAATAATATTCTTCATTACTGGATTGTGAGCCGGTTAACACTGCTGTGTTTTTATTGTCATGGGATTGAAGTTTCTTGACAGCAAAATCCATTGCTTTTGGCCATTCTACTTCTGACCATACTCCTGCCTGTTTAATCATAGGTTTTAAGATGCGATCATCAGAATTTTGTCCTAAAACACCATATCTGTCTCGATCAGAAATCCATGATTCATTTAAAGCTTCATTATCTTTTGGAACTGTTCTTAAAATTTTGCCCCTGTGAATATGGTAATGAAGATTTGATCCAATGGCATCGTGCATTGAAACACCTTCAGCTGACATTAACTCCCAAGCTCTTGCTTTATATCTGAAAGGTTTATTGGTCAACGCACCTACTGGGCATAAATCGATTATATTTCCTGACATAACAGAATCAATTGAACGTCCTACAGCCGTTCCAATTTGGGTGCGATCACCTCGACCGATACCTCCCAATTCATCTGTACCTGTTATTTCATCCAAGAATCTGACACATCTTGTACATGTGATACAGCGCGTCATATCTGTAGAGATAAGAGAACCTATGTTTTCATCAATTGCCACTCTTTTGCTGTCAACATACCGAGAAATTCCTCGGCCATAACCCATTGAAACGTCTTGTAATTCACACTCACCACCTTGATCACATATCGGACAATCTAAAGGATGATTGATTAATAAAAACTCCATGACATTGCGTTGTGCATCTATGGCTCTTTTTGACTTTGTAAAAACTTTCATATCAGGCATAACTGGTGTTGCACACGCAGGTAATGGTTTTGGAACTTTTTCAACGTCAACCATGCACATTCTACAGTTAGCAGCTACCGATAATTTTTTGTGGTAGCAGAAACGGGGAATATTAATACCATTGTTATCAGCAGCTTCAATGACCATCGAACCCCTAGGGACTATCATTTCTTTGTCGTCAATTTCAATGCGAACCATGTTTTCAGGAATATTGCTTTGTTCAGTCATTATGCTGCTCCCTCTACCATAGAACATTTGTTTTCAATATAATATTCAAATTCGTCCCAATATTTATCCAATATACCTTGAACTGGCCATGCAGCTGCTTCACCAAAGGCGCAAATAGTATGGCCTTCGATTTGATTGGCTGCTGTTCTTAACATTTCCACATCTTCCATGGTCGCTTTACCATCTAAAATTCTAGTTAGGACTCGATACATCCATCCAGTACCTTCACGACATGGCGTGCATTGTCCACATGATTCCATATAATAAAATCGAGAAAGTCTTTGGCACACCTTAACCATACAAGTGGTATCATCCATTACAATGACTGCGCCTGATCCCAATCCAGAACCAGCTTGACCAATAGCATCATAATCCATTGTAATGCCCATCATTGTATCAGCGGTTAAAACTTTCATTGAGGATCCGCCAGGAATGACTGCCTTTAACTTTCTGCCTGGTTTCATACCACCAGCCATTTCTAACAAATCTTTAAATGGCGTACCCAATGGAATTTCAAAATTACCAGGATTGGAAACATGTCCAGATACAGAAAAACATTTCACGCCACCGTTGTTCGGCTTACCTAATTCTAGAAACCATTCTGCACCTTTGCTCATGATTAATGGTACTGAAGAGAATGATTCAGTATTATTAATGGTAGTAGGTTTGCCGTATATTCCAAAATTAGCTGGAAAAGGTGGCTTATATCTTGGTTGTCCTTTTTTACCTTCCAGTGATTCCATTAATGCTGTTTCTTCCCCACAAATATATGCTCCTGCTCCAATAACTCCATAACAATCAAAATCTATTCCGGTGTCTAGTATATTTTTACCCAATAAACCCGCTTCATAGGCGTCTTTTAAGGCTTGCTCAAAAGCTTCAAATGGCTCATGATGAAATTCACCACGCAAATAATTATATCCTGCAGTTGCGCCCATTGCATAGGCACCAATAGCCATTCCTTCAATAACAGCATGTGGGTTATAGCGCAAAATATCTCGATCATGGCAAGTGCCTGGCTCTGATTCATCAGAGTTGCAAAGAACATATTTTTGCCCAGGTGCGTTTTTTGGCATAAAAGACCATTTTAGACCAGTAGGAAAGCCTGCTCCTCCTCGTCCACGAAGTGCAGAGGCTTTAACGGTATTAATAATTTCATCTTGGTCAGTTTTTTCAGTCACTATTTTTTTCCAAGAAGCATAGCCACCTTTTGCCAGATATGCCTCTAGACTCGGATCTTGATCAGGATTCAAACTCACATTGACTTGTTCAATCTGTGACATTATTTTTCCTCCTGAGCAGTCTTTTTTGAAAGACCATCTATTAAATTATCAATTTTTTCTGGTGTAAGGTTTTCATGGTAGTGACCATCAACTAATAAAACTGGCGCTCCAACGCAAGCCGCAACACACTCCTCTTCTTTTACAAGTGTCACTTTTCCATCTGCAGTTGTTTCTCCTAGTTTTATACCCAATTTATTTTCCGTATAAGAAACGATGTCCTCTGCTCCATTGAGCATGCATGAGATATTGGTACAAATTGAGACTTTGTGATTTCCGCACGGTTTAGTAAAAAACATGCTATAAAATGAAGCCGCTTCGTAAACCCAAATTGCTGGAATTTCTAGATACTGTGCCACAGCTTTCATTATATCTTTACTTAGCCATCCTCCATTTTGGTCTTGAGCAGCATGCAAGGAACCAATTACTGCAGAACGTCTTTGGTCAATTGGATATTTACTCAACCAATTGTCCATGATTGTTTTTGTTTCAGCCGTTAACAATTCATTGGCTAAAGTTTTATCATTATCTTGTGGATTAACTTGATACATTATCTATCAATCTCCCCGAATACGATGTCCATGGTACCAATAACCGACACTACATCTGCAAGCATCGAGCCTTTTACCATTTCATTCATTGCTGAAAGATGAGCAAATCCTGGTGCTCTAATTTTCATTCTAAATGGTTTATTCGAATCATCTGCAACCAAATAAACCCCAAATTCGCCTTTTGGCGCTTCTACAGCCGTATACACTTCACCTTTGGGCACTGTGTAACCTTCTGTAAAAAGTTTAAAGTGATGAATCAATGATTCCATATCATTTTTCATCGCATCTCGACTAGGCGGTGCCACCTTATAGTCATCCAACATGACAGGTCCCGGATTTTCTTTTAACCATTTAACACATTGTTTTATAATTTTATTTGATTGAACCATTTCTTCCATTCTAACCAAATAGCGGTCATAACAATCACCGTTGATACCTACTGGTATATCAAAATCAACTTTATCATAGGCTGCATAAGTTTGTTTTTTGCGCAAATCCCACTCAACCCCAGAACCTCTTAACATTGGACCAGTAAACCCAAGCTGCAAAGCCCGTTCTGGACTAACCACTCCAATGCCAACCGTCCTTTGTTTCCAAATACGGTTATCAGTTAATAATGTATTGTATTCAGCGACGCGATCTGGAAAATAATTGGTAAAATGTTCGATATAATCCAACATAGTTCCTTCACGCCATGAATTAATTTGTTTTAATGCTTTTCCTTTTGTCCACTTACTTTCAGCATGTTTTGGCATAAAATCAGGCAAATCTCTGTAGACTCCACCAGGGCGATAATATGTTGCATGCATCCTCGCTCCAGATACAGCCTCATATAAATCCATTAAAAGTTCACGTTCACGAAAGGCATACAAAAACAGTGTCATTGCACCCAAATCCAAGCCATGTGTTCCAATCCACATTAAATGATTGAGTATACGCGTAATTTCATCAAACATTGTGCGTATATATTGAGCCCTTATTGGCGCATCAATATTAAGTAGCTTTTCGATTGATTTTACATAACCATGTTCGTTACACATCATAGAGACATAATCAAGCCTGTCCATGTATCCAATACTGTGATTAAATGGTTTTGATTCAGCTAATTTTTCTGTACCACGGTGCAATAAACCAACGTGAGGATCAGCATGAACAACGACTTCGCCATCCATCTCTAATATTAAACGTAAAACTCCATGGGCCGCAGGATGTTGAGGTCCAAAGTTAATCGTGTAATTCTTAATCTCAGGCATTAACTTTCCCCTTCTAATTGTTCTTGGCTTTCAGCATAACGGGCATCTTTTCGAATGGTCTTAGGAACAGTCACTCTTGGCTCAATAGAAACTGGCTCGTAGACAACTCTGCCTTTTTCTTCATCATAACGGACTTCAACATTTCCAATGAGTGGAAAATCTTTTCTGAATGGGTGACCAACAAAACCATAGTCTGTTAAAATTCTTCTTAAATCAGGATGCCCTATAAAAATAATACCAAATAAATCGAACGCTTCACGCTCAAACCAATCGGCAACTGACCAAATTTCTGTGAGGGTTGGGACAGCCAAAATACCGGTATCTGGCGCATAGCATTTGACCCTTAATCGAACATTGTGCTCAATGGATAATAAATGAATGACAACAGCAAACCTGCGTTCCATCAACTCTGTTTCTCTTTCTTCCCATGAAAACCTTCCTGGTCCTTTTGCTTTAATTCCTCGACTAAAACCTGTGCTACTGACCCCTTCAGTTTGCCATTCAGCTTCACCATAACTCAAGTAATCAATCCCACACAAATCTATTAATTGTTCAAAAGAAAATTGAGCGTCATCTCGTAATTGCTGACAAACTTGTTGCCAATTTTCAGGCTTGACCTCACAAGTTAACTCTCCATTTTCACTCACAAAAGACGTAACTAACCCATCAAAATGTGACCTCAGTTTCTTTTCTAAACTAACTTTATTTTTGTTCATATGTTTTTTAATTTATTAGTTATCTTGCGATAGTATTGGTACGTTTGATTTTTTTCTGAAGCTGCAACAAACCATAGATTAAAGCTTCTGCAGTAGGAGGACAGCCCGGAACATAAACATCAACAGGAACCACACGATCGCATCCACGAACTACTGCATAAGAGTAATGATAATAACCGCCGCCATTGGCACAACTGCCCATGGAAACAACATATTTTGGATCAGCCATTTGCTCATAAACTTTTCTTAAAGCTGGAGCCATTTTATTCACCAACGTTCCAGCTACAATCATCACATCTGATTGTCTTGGAGAAGGCCTGAATATAATACCAAATCTATCTAAATCATATCTGGCACCACCGGCTTGCATCATCTCAACTGCACAACAAGCCAAACCAAAAGTCATTGGCCACATTGATCCAGTTCTTGCCCAACCTAACACATCGTCAATTTTAGCTGTAAAAAAACCTTTATTATCATAGCCCATATCGACATAGGGTTGAGTAATGTTATCAACAATTCCTTGTTCTAATGAAGAAAAATCTGTTGAATTATTTTTAGTTACTCCCATTCTAAAGCTCCTTTTTTCCATTCATAAATAAAACCAATAACTAAAATAAACAAAAATAAAAACATAGACACCAAACCGAATGCACCTAATTGATCTAAAATGACTGCCCATGGAAACATAAACGCAATTTCTAAATCAAAAATGATAAAAAGAATGGCTACCAAATAAAAACGCACATCAAATTTCATGTGTGCATCATCAAAGGCCTCAAAACCACATTCATAGGCAGAGTTTTTTTCTTCGCCTCCATTTTTAGGGCCTAGAATAAAACCCACAGATAATAAAACAAGTGCAAGCGCAATAGCCACACCTAAAAACATCAATACTGGTAAATATTGTGCCAGCATATTATATAACCCCTTATCTTTTCATGTATATGGCATACATGTTAACAAAAAAATTGAGCTTTTGCTCTCTCTAAATTCTTTAAATTTTATATAAGATAGTTCAAATAAATTCATGGTGCCGACGGCCGGAGTCGAACCGGCACAGCTAAAAGCCACTACCCCCTCAAGGTAGCGTGTCTACCAGTTCCACCACGTCGGCATTCAATACAAAATCTCATTCAAATTAATAAACTCAATGAACCAAGATAACTGTATTTAATCTTACTGTAAACTCTCTATTTTAAATCATCCTTGATTTCTAAATTTTCATTCTATGAAAACTTTGTTTCATGCCATCTTTAGATCACATGACATACTAATTGATTTTACTCAAAAAAAAGTATTTAATCAATTCAACGTATCTTTGGTATCATCAACAACTTTTTCAGCTTCTGACTTTACTTCTTCAACCGCATCAACTACATCTGTTTTGATTGCGTCAATTTTTTCTTCAGCACCATCTAAGACGTCATTCACTTGATCAATCTCAGTTGTATCATTATCACTGTTGCCATCAAGAGATGGAACATCCACTTCATCAGCAGCAGTATCGTTTGAATCTGGTTTCATTTCAGGTACATCAGATTCTGAAGTATCCAATGTTCCAACTACACCTAAATCTATTTCGCCTGAATCAGCCACTGTAAATTCTTTACTGGCTTGAACAGCCATGAACATACTGACCGCAAAAAACAAAAAGGCTAACATCATAGTTGTCTTAGTTAGGAAGTTTCCTGATCCTTTTGCTCCAAAAACTGTGGAAGATGCACCTGACCCAAATGCGGATCCAGCAGTGGCTCCAGTTCCTTTCTGTACTAAAATTATAGCAATCATTGCCACAACTACTAAAACAAAAAATATTAATAATAAATTTACTGACATACTTTTTTAACTCACTTTTTTGGAAAATACCATCACTAGTTTGATGATAATTTTTCCGCTTGTTGACATATAGCAAGAAAATCTTGACTGGTTAGAGAGGCTCCACCTATTAAACCACCATCAATATCTTGCATGGAAAATAATTCTTTGGCATTACTGCCTTTTACACTGCCACCATAAAGGATTGGCACAAGGGGCGCTATTGTATCACTTTTTAAGGACAAAAGAGAACGAATAAATGCGTGTATCTCTTGCGCCTGTTCAGAAGTTGCTGTTTTACCCGTTCCTATTGCCCATACTGGCTCATAAGCAATAACTGCATTAGTAAAACCTTCGATACCAACTAAATCAATAACAGCACCAATTTGATCTGAGACAACTTGCTGCGTCACTCCAGCCTCTCTTTGCTCAAGTGTTTCTCCACAACAAAGAACAGGTGTTAAACCATGTTTTAATGCAGCTTGAAATTTTTTCGCAATATTAATACTGTTTTCACCATAATAACTGCGGCGCTCAGAATGCCCTACAAGCACCATCTGACAACCTAGTTCTTTTAACATGGCTGCCGATATTTCACCAGTATAAGCTCCTGACTCATGCTCACTGACTGTCTGACCACCATATTTAATGGCGCTTCCAACAGATGTATTAGCAAGAGGCAAATAGACAAATGGCGGAAAAATAGCCACATCAAATTCTTTTTGGGTAGGTAATCCATCAATAATTTCAGAAATCAAATCAGCGGTCATTTTAATAGAACCATTGAGCTTCCAATTTCCTGCAACTAATAATCTTCTCATCAAATACTTCCTACCTACATTTTAGCGAGCGCATTATAATACAATAAGCCATTTTATTCGATAAACATTCCTTTTTTTTTATATTTTCTTTGAGATATGACAATGCAATGATCATTACTTTTAAACAGTATGTTTAATAATATGTTCAATAATGCCTGAATATTCAGGCATTATTGATTAAATCATTACATCAATTTATAAAAACTCAATACTCCAAGAATCAATATAACCCGTATCAGCGCCTGCGCTATCAATGACTTTTAGCCCCCAATTACCAGAGGCAGCTGTACTGCCTAAATTTAATGTATTTGAGTCATTTATATTATTTGCACTTCCACCAGATGGATTTCTTAAAGTAGTAACACTGCCACTGGGAGATATTAGTTGAATAGTAAGATCACCTATATAAGTGTGCACAATACTATAAGTAATTTTTATATCATTCGATACTCCAGTTCTAGATACATTGATAGTGCTGGTGACTCCTGTTGAATTATTATCTGGAATATTAGCATTGGTAGTTGTTGAGAATATTTCACCAGAGCTTTGACCTGTTGAATAACTGCCGATTAAACTCACACCACTAAATGCACTGTATGCCCTGACCATAATATAATATGTTCCTGTTTGTACTGAAGAAATATTACAGGTTTCGTTATTACCGCCAATATATGGACGACAATCATAGTTTGAAGTCGTTGGCTCACTTCCATATCTGACATATATGTCGGCATCACCAGATCCTCCACTGATATTAAAACTTAATGAACTTGCTCCAGTTGGAACGATCATGCTGTATTCAACACTATTATTGACACTAGCAGATAATCCACTCACAACTACATTATTATCTAATACATTACCCGGAGATGCTGCTGTAACAGTCACAGATTGAGTGGTCGAATCACTGGCACCATCATTATCTGTCACTGTTAGTGTGACGTTATAAGTTCCATTATTTGAATAAGTATTTGAAGCTGTAGAACCAGACCCACCAAATGACCAAGAGTAATCTACGATGCTACCATCACTATCAGAACTACCCGAACCATTAAAACTACAGGTCAGATTTGAACAATTTGATGTAAACAAAGCATTTGGAGCAGAATTGACAGGAGCTGCAGTAACTGTTATGGATTGAGAGCTGGCATCAGTGGCGCCATCATTATCAGTTACTATTAAAGTAACAGAGTAAGTTCCAGCACTGGCAAATGTGTAATTCGCTGATACACTAGATCCGCCAAATGACCAGGAATAATTAACAATACTTCCATCAGAATCATCACTGTTAGACGCATTGAAACTACAAGACAAATCATTGCATGATGATGTAAATGAGGCCACAGGAGGGTTGTTTGAAGTTGTTGGGTTCGTGTAACTACCGATTAAACTCAACCCACTATAAGTTGAATAGGCCCTAATCATGACATAATAAGTACCTGATTGAGCACTTGAGATGTCACAAGATTCATTATTGCCACCAATATAAGGACGACAATCATAACTTGATTGAGTTGGAGCTGCTCCATATCTCACGTATAAATCAGCATCTCCTGAACCGCCATTGATATTGAAACTTAAGTTCGATGCGCCTGCCGGTACTGTTAAAGTGAAGTTCTGTTCATTACCTTGATTACCTGATAAGCCTGTTTTGGCTACTCCATTAGTTAACACATTATTGGTTTGTGAATTATCCAATGAAGTCACACTGATTTGCGAACTGTTTGATGATTCATTGCCACTGTTATCAGCAGCCGTTGTGCGATAATAATACTGTGTATCTAAAGCAACAGAACTATCAGAATAATTTGAGGTATTAACTAATGAATTATTCAATTTTACAAAACCTGATCCACTGCTTGTAGAACGATAGACATTATATCCTGCCAAATCTGCTTCTGTATTATTAAACCAGTCTAGTTCTATTAAACCAATTGATGCAGCAGAACCTGATAAATTAGTAGGAGAACTAGGAGCTGTTGTATCTGAACCACCTCCGTTACAGACCAACTCAAACACACACTCTACCCATTCAGGATGATCAATAAATGGATTTCTATTGCCTTGTGCACTGGCAACTGCTTCATTATGTTGGTGTTCATAAATATCAACTGGGTCACTGTTGTGCCAATTAATTAGAACCGATAAAAGCCCCATATAAGCTTGAGACTCATTTGAACCTGTCTGAGAGTTTTCAATCAAAGTGAGATTGTCAGTTAATTCTAAATCAGGCTCAGTTCGATTGGTAATTGAATGCGATCCGCCTTCATAACGAACGGCCATGTAAAACATGGCACGTGCCACATCGCCCTGACGTGCTTCCCAAACATCCCAAATTCCAGTTTTAGTGAAGTTTGATTGCCCCGAACCACCACGACCATTATTTACATCGGTTGGTTTTTCTGTGCAATCGCTGGTACAAATATCGAAAGGTTTATTTGATCGAGATGAATTATAAGAACTGTTTGCAATAAACAAGTGGTGCATGTCAGTATAAGGATAGTTGCCACTGTTGTCATCTGGAAAACCATAAGATTTTGGCCATGAATGCTCTCGGTTATAATTATTATTGCCGCCATTGACTTTAGCGTAATCACTGTTTTTATACAAAGCTATGACTCGACTGGAATTATCCACATCTTCACCAGCCAATTCTAAAATATCCCATGTATCAGTCGAAGAGGACGTATAGGGAATTCTGGTGTGATCATCAATAATATTATGTAATGAAACTTTTAAGGCGGATGGATTGGAATCATCGACTGATGAATAATAACCCGGTGGAGCTTGGGCACTAACCAAGCCGATATTTAAGATGAAACTAACGAGCAGGACAAAACGAACTCTTCTTTTATGTATCATACAACCCTCTTTTTATGTTATTTTTTATAAATTTTTATAATGAATGAATTCCCACGTTTCATTCAAACAACATAACCAGAGGATATACTAATAATAAAAAACAAATGATCATCAACGGTAAATTGTCAGAACAAACCCTTGGCAATTCAAAGATAATTATCGGTATATAGATAACAACCTTTTTTTCCGTTGCTTTATTATTTTTATTATTATTTATTATTTGATTTTTCGACTTTCATCAAAAATCGTTTTGCATTGTAAGCAAAGCCATTATAAAAGACAATAACTATTAGTTTTTTTGATGTGATTCACAAATTTTACTAATGCACTAAAAAGATTAAGTTAATTCTTCTATGGATTAACATACTGATTTAATTCATCAGTTAGAATAATCTTTCTATCAGAACTTGCAAAACTGCCATTGATGGCATTATGTGCCATTTGTATGATTTGGTCTTGTGTTACAGCTGTATTTTCAGCGATTCCAATCATGTTTTCAGTGAGATAAGCATTGAAATGCGCAGGATCATCAGAATGAATACTCACATTCAATCCTTTATCAAGCATAGTAGGCAAAACATGTTGAGACATATCAGAGAATATTTTTAAAGCCACATTAGAATAAGGACAAACGGTTAATGGAATTTGCGTATCAACCAAATAATCAACCAACTTATCATCTTCTAAGCATTTGATACCATGATCGATTCTGTCCACATTGATATCTTTAATAGCCGACCAAATATAATTGGCAGGCGCTTCCTCACCCGCATGAGCAATGACTTTTATGCCTGCATCATGCACTTTTGCAAAAGTGTCTTTGAACAAAGAAGGAGGAAAACCAACTTCAACCGCAGAAAGCCCTATGGCCAATATTTTATCTCTAAATGGCAACATCAAATCCAGATCTTTTTGAGCCACATCATTGCCTAAATGACGAATAAAACATGGCATAAATCCGCCTGTAATCCCGTAATTTTTTTCTGCATCCACAAAAGCGCCATGCAAAGCATTGATAACAAAATCCGCATGAAAACCATAATCCACATAAGTGCGAATATCACAATGCACCTCAGTATGTCGAATATTCTGTTCCACACATTTCTTAAAGTAAGTCATGCACACATCGTATAAATCTTGCTCAGATTTAATCACCCGAGTTCCCAACATATACATGTCAATAAACTCAGTCAGGTTATTAAATTTATACGCCGCTTTTAATTCTTCAACGCTGCTGTATTCAATCTTATAGTTATTTTTATGCGCCAATTCCCAAAGCGTTTCAGCTTCCATCGAACCTTCAACATGCATGTGCAACTCGACTTTAGGCATGTTCTCTATGAATTTTTTCATTTAGCTTTTTTTATTGAGTCTTTTTTAATGGAGTCACTGGCTTCGGTTGCTTCCTTGAAAAAACAAACAATGAATCAGTAGAAACTTTGTCATCATATTTATAATTTTCATAATTGAAATCTTTTAAACCTTCGACTGATTCAACACGATTACGGATAATAAAATCGGCCATCATGCCACGGGCTTTTTTGGCGAATATGGCGATGATTCGGCTTTTACCGTCTTTGTTTTCTTTGAAAGCGACATTAATGACTTCGCCTTTTAATTGTTTGGGTTTGACTGATTTCCAGTATTCGTTAGAAGCTAGATTAACAATGACTTTGTTGGTATGTTTTTCTAATGACTTATTCAAAAGCTCAGTAATGCTCTCGCCCCAAAACTGATAAAGATTGTCTCCTCTTTTTGTTTTGAGTTTAGTTTTCATTTCCAAGCGGTAAGGTTGAATTAAATCTAATGGTTTGAGGCTTCCATATAGACCGGATAATATCCTCAAGTGAACTTGCGCATATTCATAATCAGCTTGGTTCATACTGGCAGTATTAATTCCAGAATAAACATCGCCCTTAAAAGCAAATAAGGCTTGTTTTGCGTTTTTAGGTGTGAATGGTGTTTCAAAGTTTTGAAACCTTTGGTAGTTTAATTCTGACAAATTATCACTCACTGACATGAGGTCTTTAATCTTTTCACTGGAATAACCTTTTAAAGTTTTAGCCAGTATAGCTGAGTCATTAATTTGGGTTGGTTCACTGTAAGTTTGTGTCGGTGCAGCTTGTTCAAAATCTTGCCCTTTTGAAGGCGATAAAGTTATCAACATAGGTATTAAGAGTAATTAAAACGGTTGATTATTATACCTACATTTTAGTAATTAACTGGCAGATAGTGGTTATTTTGCGTAAAATAACTGTTTTAAATCTATTGACACTTAATGAATAACGACTACCTTGAGTTTGAACAGCCTCTTGCGGAACTTGAAGCGAAAATCTCTGAATTGAGAAATGTCAGCGATGACAACTCTATGAATATTGATGATGAAATTCAAAGACTAGAAGAGAAGCTAAGAAATAAGACGCATCAAATTTTTTCCAATTTGAACGACTGGCAGATTACACAACTGGCACGCCATCCAAAGCGACCTTACACTCAAGATTACATTAATCTAATGATGGATAGTTTTGATGAGCTTCACGGCGACCGTGCCTTTGCTGATGATCCTGCTATTATTTCTGGATTGGCAAATTTTCAAGGCAATTCTGTGATGGTCATTGGACACCAAAAAGGCCGCTCAACCAAAGAAAAAATCAAACGTAATTTTGGCATGCCGCGCCCTGAAGGCTACAGAAAAGCGCTTAGAGTCATGAAAATGGCGGAACGATTTAATATACCTATATTAACGTTTATCGACACACCTGGCGCCCATCCTGGAGTCAGTGCAGAAGAACGCGGTCAAAATGATGCCATTGCCCGTAATTTATCTGTAATGTCTGATTTAAGAGTACCTATTATATCTACGGTCATAGGCGAAGGTGGGTCTGGTGGCGCTTTAGCCATCGGTGTTGGAGACTGTACAATGATGCTTCAATACAGTACCTATTCAGTTATTTCACCTGAAGGTTGTGCCTCGATACTTTGGCGCAGTGCCGAGAAAGCCAGCGATGCTGCTGAAGCCTTGTCCATTACTTCTTCTAAACTTAAAAAATTAAAATTAATCGATAAGATAATAGAAGAACCCTTAGGATCTGCTCATAAAGACATTGAACAAGTTGCAGAGTCCCTTGGCAATGCCATAAGCAAAGAATTGAAAAAACTTGAAAAAATGGATATTGATACTCTGATTAAGAAACGCTATGAAAGGCTTATGAGTTATGGTGTATTCCAAGACGCTGAAGCTTGATCACATTCTCAGCCAGCTTCCTGAGAGTTCAGGGTTTTTAATTGCATACAGCGGCGGAAGTGATTCGACCGCTTTATTGCATCTTTTTTCTCATTTAATCAACACAAGAGCCATACACATTAATCATGGTATTAATGATAAGTCAGATTCTTGGCAATTGCATTGTCAACAAACATGTCAATCTTTGAATATTCCTTTTATCAGTGAAAAATTCAACTTACCTGATCAGAGTGAAAACACGTGTCGAAAAGCCCGATACCAATCATTTAAAAAACATTTAAAGGCCAATGAAATATTATTAACTGCTCACCACTCAGGTGACCAAGCAGAAACTATTTTATTGAAACTACTAAGAGGAACCGGTCTTAAGGGAATGACAGGCATGGACTTTATTGGTCCTTTTCATCATGGCTTAATTGCAAGAGTACTGCTCGAGTATTCACAAAGCGATTTAAAACAATACTTAGTAAAAAACAACATCAATTGGATTGAAGATGAGTCGAATAAAGACAACTTATATCGAAGAAACTTTTTAAGAAATAAAATCATCCCTTCATTAGAGAATTTTTGGCCAAATGCCATTGAAAACATTGCAAGAACTGGTCAAAACATCAAAAACAGTCAATTGCTTTTGAATCATTATATCAATTTCGATGCAAAACATTTGACCATTGAAAGCTTAAAATCAGTACCTGAATCATTGCGCACTACTTTATTTTATCATTGGCTAAGTCTCAAAAAACTGCCGGTTTCCGATAAAAAAGCCTTGTCACAATTGTGTCATGATTTTATCTATTCATCTCCGGATAAAATGCCTCATTATAAAAACAAGCATTATCAACTGATGCGCTGGAAGCAAGCCATTTATTGCCTCAAGAATTATGACATGATAAACCCTGATTTAGAGTTTGAATGGGACACCAGCAAGCCATTTGAGTTGCCCAATCAATGGGGGCGGTTGTTATATTTGGAAAAACAACATATGATTTTAAGGATTAAGTTCAATCAGCTCGGACAAAAATTAAAGCCTTTCAATTCCAAACAAACAAAGACAGTCAAAAATTTATTTCAAGAAAATAAAATTACGACTTGGAACAGACATCACACTCCCTTTATCTACTCAAATCAGAAATTGATCTCATTGGGTTATGAGTGGTCTGCCTCAGATGAAATTTATTCTGCTATACAAATTGATTTGTATGACAATCTTATTTGAACAACAATTTTTAGTTATTGATTATAATAAATAACCACACCTACAATGGTGGCAATTGTCGTAATCAATGACAGTATTTTAACCCAGCTGTATGGCCTTTCACCTTTTACCTTGCCAGTTTGGCCATTAATGATAAATTGGAATGTCTTTTTATTGTATAAAAAAGCCGAAGCCCACAATGGCATCAACATTAATTTATATCCCACTTGAGAGTAATCGGTATTGACAGAATGAATACGTTGGTGATCACCTCCAATATCTCGTCTAATCAGGCGCCTTATGGTTTTTTGCATAATAGATTTTCCATATTCATAGCCTCTCGGAAGACCTACTTGATAGAGTTCTGAGCGATAGCCACTTAAAAATTTAGGACTATAAACTTGAGACTTTGTTAAATTCCATTGACTCATTGACTTTGTGAGTTTTTGCGACATAATCTCACTGGCTGGTACCAATACATTATCAAAATCATGACTGACATTGCCACTAACCGAGCGCCAACGAATTTTAGTAACGGTTCTTGTTTCTGTTTTTCCATTGACTCTGACCCTCACTGTTGTCTGATAATTAGTTCCACGTTCGCCTCTATAGCGACTATAGGTGTCTGCATCAAAACCCCAGTATGGAATATAAGTGCCTTGAATTGGGTGCTTTTTAACAGCCAGCCTTTTGAGTGAATTGGGCGCAAACCATAAGCCATTGATCCAGTCACGAAACGATTCATTGGCTTGCTGTTCTTTGATGTCAAATGGCAAGACGGCATCTGGCATCAATTGTCTTTGTAAATTAACAGGAACAACGATATTACTCCCACAAAAGGGACATTCATCCGCATGTACATTTTCTGGCAAGTCAAAACCTGCTCCACAAGTATCACAACGCACATGGTGGTGAATATTATTTGGCTCACTGTTGATCAGTCCTAACACTGTGGACTCATAAGGAGTAGAATGAAAAATATTAAACTTTTCAACAGCTATGGGCTCATCTGCACCACAAGATTGACAGACCAAAGAATTTTGGCCTATCTCATGATCGAGCTCAAACCCACATTGTTTACATTCAAACTGAAAATGCTTAACAGTATTATTAACTGAATCTTTTTGTTCTGACATGTATTATTTTGTTGGAATTGGAGGAGGCCCTGTGTTTAAAAGAGCAGATATCGTCCTTACATCAGATGCCAACTGCCAATCTGCCATTCCTGATTTCCACACATAACTGTCTGCTGTCATAGAGCCTTTACTGATGTTCTCTTGAATAGCGGCTAAGTTAAAAGGACCTGCTTTTTTTCCATCAATGACCACATAGTAATGTTCAATTTCTGGAATGGGAGGAGGTGCTTGTTGCGTTTGGTTGGCATTTTTTTCCATATCTTTTGACAAAGCATTTCCAAATGATTGTGCCATCGCAAAGCCCATGCCCATTCCTATGCCTGCTCCAGCCCCTCCTCCTGGATTTTTGGCGGCATCTCGCATAGATTGAGCCGCTTGAAATTTGGTAAAATTATCTAGATTACCTACTGCTCCCATAGAAGATCTTTCATCTAGTGCCTTTTCTACAGCTTCGGGTAATGAAATGTTTTCAATAAGAAATTTTGTTAATAGCAGCCCATAGTTTGCAAACTCCGGATTGAGTTGTTCTGAGAGTAAGCCACCCAGTTTGTCATAATTTCCAGCCAAATCAAGAATAGAGATATTGGATTCTGCGACTATATTTGCAAACCCTGAAACCATTAAATTTCTTAATTGATCAGATATTTCCTCTACTGTAAAATGACCGTCAGTACCTACTATTTCTGTAAGCAATGTTTTGACATCATTGATTTTAAAGGCATAAGTTCCAAATGCACGTAATCGCACTGCACCAAATTCAGTATCACGTACAATTAAAGGATTACGTAATCCCCATTTCATGTCAGTAAACTGAGTGGTGTTAAAAAAGTATACTTCAGCTTTAAAGGGACTTTCAAAGCCATGAACCCAACCTTGCAGGGTTGATAATATTGGCATATTGGCTGTTTCAAGTTTATATAAACCAGGTTCATATACATCTGCCATTTGTCCTTCATTCACCAAAACTGCGATTTGCCCTTCTCTAACGGTTAACATGGCTCCATTTTTTATCTCATTACCATACCGAGGAAAACGATAAACCAAAGTATTACTGGTTTCATCAGTCCACTCAATAATATCAACCAATTCTGCAAATAACTTGTCAAAAAATCCCATCTATAAACTCCAAAATTCTGTGTGCTAATATTATACTGTTGAATTCCTATTTTTAAATAGTAAAAAAGTAATTATTTTAATTCGTCAAACTTTTTCATAATTTTTATGTCTTTATTTGAGCTATAATTAATCAAACAAACCGCAGTATGACTTTCTTCACTTGACAATACGCATGCGTATGGTGAAAATAAGCGACATAAAATTTATAGAAACGAGAGTAATTATGATATTCAAACAAGCAAAAGTTGCCTTTATCGATGGAGTTCGAACACCATTCGCAAAATCTCCAGGTCCTTATGGAAAGCTTCGATCCTATGATTTAGGCCGAGAAGCCCTTTTATCATTAAGAAAAAGAAACCCAATATTAGATGACAATTGCGAACAAGTGACAATGGGATGTGTCATTCACAATGCAGCAACCAGCAATGTTGCCAGGGAAAGTCTTTTAGGTGCAGGATACAATATTTCGACACCTGCTTTTACAGTGACACAAGCTTGTATATCAGCCAATAGAGCCATTACCAATACTGTTGAAGCCATAGAAGCTGGCGTTATGAAAACGGCTGTCGCAGGTGGTGTAGAGTCAACAAGTGATGCGCCAGTAAGGATTTCAGACAACTTTAAAGCAGTTCTTATGAAAGCCCAAAGAGCAAAAGGCTTTAAAGATTATTGGGCATTATTCAAACAATTTAAATTCAAAGATCTTGCTCCTGTTGCACCTGCTATTGCAGAATTCTCAACAGGACAAACCATGGGTCAAGATGCAGACAGATTGGCTGCACGTTTTGGTGTGACCCGATCAGAACAAGACGAATTTGCGCTAAGGTCACATCAGTTAGCAACTCAGGCATGGAAAGATGGCAAGTTTGATAACGAAGTTGAAGCAGTTCATATCGCTCCTAGTTTTGAACCTTTTGAAAAAGATAACACATTTTATGAAAACTCAAGCATTCAAAAATTATCTGGTTTAAGACCTGTTTTTGTTAAGCCAAATGGAACAGTGACTGCTGGAAATGCCTCCCCATTAACTGATGGTGCTTCAGCCTGTTTACTCATGGATGTGGATGAAGCAAAAAAACAAGGCTATTCTCCAGAAGTGTTAATTTATGGTTATACTTATTCTGCACACAACCCTGATGGCGAACTTTTACTGGGACCAGCTTTTACCATTCCTAAATTACTTAACGAAGCCAATTTAAGTATTGATGATATCGATGTATTTGAAATCCACGAAGCATTTGCTGGACAAGTGTTAGCCAATTTAAAAGCACTCCAAGATAAGGAATTTTGTACCACTGCTTTGGGCTTAGATGACACGTTTGGTGAAATTCCAATGGATAAAATCAATACACAAGGCGGATCTTTAAGTTTGGGACATCCATTTGGCGCAACAGGCGGTAGATTGCTTATCTCAGCATCTAGAAGGTTAAAAGAAAGCGATGGACAATACGCATTGATATCTGCTTGTGCTGCTGGAGGACAAGGCAGTAGTATTTTACTTAAAAAAATACCTTTAGATGTTTCTAAAACTCAAAAGAAAACCACTAAAAAAGCAACTAAAAAAGTATCTAAGAAAGTAACCAAGAAAGTGGCAAAGAAAACAACCAAAAAAACCACTAAGAAAGTGGCTAATAAGGAGAAATAATAATGGCTTATTTTACAACTAAAATTCAAGATGGTATTGCCATTGTAACTTTGGATCAACCCAAATCACCCGTTAATGTTTTGTCTTCAACAATGCTCAATGATTTTGAAAAATTAATGAACACCATTGAAGACGATAAAGAAATATCTGCAGCGATATTATATAGTGGCAAAAAAGATTGCTGGGTTGCTGGTGCCGATATTAAAGAATTTATGACAATGGAAAGCAGCGAAGAAGCTGGCGATTTATCGCGATCAGGCAACAAACTTTTAACCCGGTTATCCAAACTAAAAAAACCAGTCATTGCTGCCATCAATGGCGCTACTTTAGGTGGTGGACTGGAGTTAGCGATGGCTTGTCACTATCGTATTGCCAGTACAGATAAAAAAACCATCTTTGGATTACCTGAAGTTAAACTCGGATTATTACCAGGCGGAGGTGGTACTCAACGTTCTGTTAAACTAGTTGGGCTTCGCAATGGCCTAGATATGCTTCTAACAGGCAAGAATGTTTATCCATTTAAGGCTAAAAAAATTGGTTTAATTGATGAACTCATTCACAAAGAAGGTTTACTTGAAGCTGCAATTAAAGTAGCCAAAAGTGGCTTTAAACGAAAAACCCGCAAGAAAGGAATGTTGGATAAAGCACTTGAAGGCACTTCATTTGGCAGAAATTATGTTATTAAAAAAGCCAGGGAAACCGTTACCCGTAAAACCAGAGGCAACTACCCTGCACCGCTAAAGATATTAGATGCTGTCGAAATTGGCATGGACAATGGATTATCAGCTGGATTAGAAGCAGAATCAGCAGGATTTGCGTATTTACATGGAACCGAAGCCTGTAAAAATCTTATTGGTTTATTTTTAGCCATGCAAGAAAACAAAAACCTCAAATCAAATGCCAAGACACACCAAGTTGATAGCATTGCAATGATAGGTGCAGGTTTTATGGGAGCTGGCATTACAGAGGTATCGATTAAAGCAGGATATGATGTCATACTTAAAGATATCAATTTAGCCGGATTAGGAAAAGCTCTGAAAACCATTTGGTCTGACTTTGATAAGTTAGTCAAAAGAAAGGCCATGGGCTATGTTGAACGCGACACGCTTATGTCAAAAATTACGACAACGACCAAAGACAGTGACATGAAAGATGTTGACTTGGTTATTGAAGCTGTTTTTGAGGACACCGATTTAAAACAAAAAATATTAGCAGGAGTGGAAAGCACATGTTCTGCCAATACAATATTTGCAACAAACACTTCATCTTTACCCATTGCAGATATTGCTGCGAAAGCAAAAAAACCAGAAAACGTTGTGGGTATGCACTATTTTTCACCTGTTCCAAAAATGCCTTTGCTTGAAATCATTGTTACAGACAAAACATCAGCAAGAGCCAAAGCCATAGCAACAAATGTAGGCTTAGACCAAGGTAAAACAGTAGTAGTTGTCAAAGACGGACCTGGTTTTTATACAACCAGAATCTTATCTGCTTTGACACATGAAGCCATCCAAGTACTTAAACAAGGTGCGTCAATAGAGTTCATTGACTCTGCTATGAAAGACTGGGGTTTCCCTGTTGGTCCATTATCACTTCTTGATGAGGTTGGCATTGATGTGGCTGCCCATATTGCTCGGGGTGATTTAGGAGAAATGTTTAAAGAGCGTGGCATTGAAGAAGATGACACTGTTGAAAAACTGTCCAAAGCGAAACTATTTGGCCGTAAATCTTCAAAAGGATTTTATACCTATCCTAAAAAAGGACGCAAATCCGTCAACAAAGATATATACAAATATTTTGGTGGTGAAGAACGCAAACAAATGGATAAAACCAAAGTCCAAAATCAAATTGGTTTAGTGATGGTAAACGAGGCTTTATTGTGCTTACAAGAAGGCATCTTATCTTCAGCTTCTGATGGCGATTTAGCCGCAATTTTAGGATTAGGTTTCCCACCATTTACTGGAGGACCTTTCAGTTATGTAAATGCACAAGGTGCTGAAAAAACATTATCAATTTTAATGGAATTACATGAAGAATACGGTGTCAGATTTAAGCCCGCTGATATTCTCATCGAGCATGCTAAAGACAATAAAGTTTTTAAATAACTCACACTATTAATACCTGATGACCCAATGACCTTCTGAGCGTCATTGGGTTTTTTACTCAGTTTTTAAATGATGAGTTAAAATATATATCAAATCAATAGACAGATAATTTTTATTAATAAAAACAGATTAAAATTTTCTATTTATGAAGATCAGCTTAATGATATAATCAATTTTTGATTTTATAGTTACAATCATGCTAAAACTCATATTATTATTAATCATACCAATCTCGGCATACACTCAAAATAGTATGAATGAATCTGACTTGATTGATATTGATCAAACGCTCGTATCTGAAGAAATTCCCAGTTACCAATATGTGTCATTAACAGACAATAAAACATACGATGTTGAAATTATAGTTTTTGCTTACACCAATAAAGAGTTACCCAATTATAAAACCTATCATAACAAAGAACTGTTTGATGATGACAATGCATTACTCTTACAAAACAAGCCAGAGGATGTAGATTTCATACAAACTCAAGACTCTATTGAAGTAACGACAGAAGATAACACTATTTCAAATAATGTAAACTCTCTAAATGAAGAGTCAGATTTGATTGTTTCAATCGAAGATACTACAGAAGACAAACAAATTTTAGTTTGGTTTCAGCATGAACCTGAAACGCACACGCTTTTAAATATATGGAATAAACTCTCACAACAAGATCATATTGTTCCATTGATACATCAATCATGGAGACAAACTGAAACACCATTTGATAACCCAACATTTGTTAAACTTAATAATTTACCTGTTCAAGATGAGATCGATGATGAAAATGAGTCATTAAAAAACAATAATCAAATGGACAATGAGATACTGCAAGATTCCAATCTTATAGTTGAAGACAGTCAACAAACTTTCATTGATTTAAACGGTGCCTATTTAACTCAAGTCGAACTTCAAAAAGCGCAATTAAATGCATTGGAAGACTATACAATTCAAGGCCAAGTTGCATTATCACAAGGGCGATTCATGCATTTTGGGCACAATTTGAACTTAATAAGGCATTATTTTGATGAAAACAACGAAAAACAAAGCATGATTTTTTCACTGACTGAAAGAAAACAAATCAAACCAGATGAATTGCATTACTTTGATTCTCCGTGGTTTGGTAGTCTCGTGAAAGTGACTGAATATGTGGGTGATGAACCCAACGATGATAACAATAAGGAT
>JBGCFT010000071.1:0-26744 GCA_045107085.1 Marinicellaceae bacterium
GGTGGTTTTGGTGAAATGTTATCGGCCCCATCTAAATTTGCAGTTGGCGGAGAACGCGAGGGTCAATTCATTGGTGTATTTGTCGCAAGCTTAACGGCAATGGTTGGGTTTTGGGCAACCATGGCCTTGAATATACCAGATTTTACCCGATTCGCTAAATCACAAAAAGACCAAATCATTGGCCAAGCCATCGGCTTACCATTGCCTATGGCATTGTTTGCCTTTATCAGCGTCGCCGTAACATCTGCAACAGTCACGATATTTGGTGAAGCCATTTGGGATCCCGTTGTATTGGCTGGTAAAATGGGCGGCATTGGTGTGGTTGTGGCATTAATGGCATTGGTTGTTGCGACATTAACCACAAATTTGGCAGCCAATGTGGTCGCACCCGCTTATGGTTTTTCAAATCTTAACCCCAAGAAAATAAGCTTTACTATGGGTGGTTATATTACTGCAGGCATAGGTATCGCTATTTTTCCTTGGAAATTATTAGAAACAGCTGGTGGTTATTTGTTTGTCTGGTTAATAGGTTATTCAGCCCTACTCGGTCCCATTGCCGGCATATTAATTGCTGATTATTTCTTGGTACGGAAAAGTGAATTAGATGCCGAGTCATTATTTAATCACGAAGGCATTTATAAAACTTGGAACTGGGCTGGCATTATTGCCCTGATTGTTGGTATTTTACCAAACTTACCTGGATTTTTGCATGCAGCTGGCATTGTTGAAAATGTTCCTGAAATTTTTAAAACACTGTACAGCTATGCTTGGTTTGTTGGATTATTTATTGCAGCAGTTCTTTATTTAATTTTAAATCGAAATAAATAGTTGATTAAAACATATAACCCAGCCAATCGACATGGCCTTGTTGCCATTGTCTTTGGCTGACTGGTTTAATATAAAGTTCATCTAAATATTCGAACGCAATTCCTAGATTTTTATGTTCGTGAATTCTTAACCAAGAAGCAGGAACATTGGGCACATGCTGAAAGCCATTATCTAAATATATTCTGGCGTCATCTGCCATCAAAATTATAAAGTCCACATTTTTTGATTTTGCATATTCAGTTAATTCATTTAACATTTGTGTACCAATACCATTGCTTCTTGATGCGTTTGAAACACAAAAGTCTATTATGCCTAATACTTTGATTGGGGTTTCACCAACAGAAATGACTCGAAAATCTAAGCCCATATAACCGATTAATTCAGCTTCATCAAACTGCAAACAACGAATATGAGGCAATTGCTTATAATAAGACCGATCAATGGTAAAATCAGGGAAACAATTATTGCGTAATTCTGTAATTAATTTTTCAGTATTTTTATCCAGATTTATTTCGTGTATGATTTGCATGGCAATTAATATATAGAATTATCTTTAATTATGTTAACACAATAATTTTTTAATCTGAATGAATTAAATCATTTTTGCTTTTTAGACTTTTTATCTAATCTAAATAGTCCCGCCCAAAAAAGGCCTTCAAAAATAACGCCTATAACAACAAAAAATACTACACCTTTTTGTAAACCTAAACCATAACAAATTAAGGCCGAAAGTAACAACAAACTAATAACGACTATTCTAGAAACTGTTCTCATGTGCTTGGCTCTTTTTTGATGATTTGACTAGTTATAATAGCGCTAAAACAATCATTAAACAATAGGTCTAATGTCACTTATTGACGGAGTAAACCATAATTCAACAACATCAATTATTTAAAATTAAAGAGACCAGTAATAATTAATTGTAGATCCTTTGGTCATTTTGATCAGATATATCGCTTAATTATAAACTCAAATACCTTTAACAAAATAGACCGCTGAAGTATAATTTGTAGTAAATATATTGGAGTTTCTTATGTCGGTTTTGATTAAAAATGGTTTGGTTGTTTCTGACGGTCAACGTAAAAATGTGGATATTTATTGTAATGATGGCATTATTCAAGCCATTGGTAATAGTTTAGATGTACCTAACGACGCGCAAATAATTGATGCCAAAGGTCAATATGTCATACCAGGTGGCATTGATCCCCATACTCACATGCAATTACCTTTCATGGGCACTGTTGCCAGCGAAGACTTTTATACTGGAACAGCAGCAGGTTTAGCTGGAGGAACTACAATGATTATTGATTTTGTCATTCCAAGTCCTCAACAAAATTTAATGGAAGCCTATTCAACTTGGAAACAATGGGCAGAAAAATCCTGTTCCAATTATTCTTTTCATGTGGCAGTAACATGGTGGGATGAAACAGTACATGCCGATATGAAAACTTTGGTTGAAGAAGAAGGTGTAAACAGTTTTAAACATTTTATGGCTTATAAAAATGCGATTATGGCCAATGATGAAATCATGTTTAATAGCTTTTCTCGCTCCTTAGAATTAGGAGCGATCCCAACGTGCCATGCAGAAAATGGTGAGATGGTGTTTCAGCTACAAAAACAATTATTAGACCAAGGCATAACTGGGCCTGAAGGTCACCCATTATCACGACCACCTGCAGCAGAAGCCGAAGCAGCTAATCGCGCAATTAAAATGGCAGATGTGATTGGTGTTCCCGTTTATTTGGTTCATGTATCAACGGAAGATGCACTCAAAGAAATCACCAATGCCCGCAATAATGGACAACGCGTTTATGGCGAATGCCTGGCTGGACACTTATTGATTGATGACAGTGTCTATCAAAACACAAACTTTGAAAGTGCTGCTGCACATGTCATGTCTCCTCCATTTAGAACACCAGAACACCAAAAAGCTCTATGGAAAGGCTTACAATCAGGCAATTTACAAACCACAGCGACTGATCATTGTTGTTTTTGTGCCGATCAAAAAGCAGCAGGAAAAGACGATTTTAGCAAAATTCCTAATGGTACTGCAGGCATTGAAGACCGCATGGCTGTTTTATGGACTCATGGAGTGAGCGCAGGCAAGTTTACACCTGAGGAATTTGTTGACATCACTTCAACAAATGCGGCTAAGATTTTTAACATTCATCCACGCAAAGGATCGATTCAAGTTGGTTCTGATGCTGATATTGTGGTTTGGGATCCAGAATTAAGCAAAACCATTTCTGCAAAAACCCACCATCAAAACATCGACTTTAATATTTTTGAAGGCATGCAAGTCACAGGATTACCATCACACACAATATGTAATGGCGTAATCAAATATGCCAATGGCAAATTAATGGCAGAAAAGGGATCAGGTACTTATGTTAAGCGTCCAGCTTTTCAAACTGTTTTTGAGGCATTAAGCAAAATTGCCGAAGACAATAAACCTGTTGCTATTAAGCGTTAATTATTTATGAATAAACAGAAACGAATAGAAATTTTTGAAAGATGGAAAAAGATCAATCCACATCCGACAACAGAACTCGAGTATTCTTCTGCTTTCGAACTATTAATTTCTGTCATACTTTCTGCTCAAGCCACAGATGTCGGGGTGAATAAGGCCACTGCAAGGTTATATAAAGTAGCCAATACACCAGAAAAAATATATGCTTTGGGATTAGAAACTTTAAAAGATTATGTCAAAACCATTGGACTTTATAACTCTAAAGCAAAAAACATCATTAAGACCTGTAAAATGTTGATTGATCTACATGGATCTAGAGTTCCTGATGATAGAGAATCCTTAGAAGCCTTACCTGGTGTCGGAAGAAAAACAGCCAATGTTGTATTAAATACCTTTTTTGATCAACCCACAATGGCGGTTGATACACATATTTTTCGTGTATCCAAACGAACAAAAATTGCTCATGGAAAAGATGTTTTACAAATTGAAAAAAGTCTGTTGCGCTTGATTCCAGAACCTTATTTAATGGATGCTCATCATTGGCTCATCTTGCATGGGAGATATATTTGTAAAGCCAGAAAGCCCAATTGTCAAGAATGTATCATTAATGATTTATGTGAATTTAAAAATAAAACTGCCTAAAGTAAAAATTAGGATTTAAGCGATAACTTATTTTTTATCTTTTGCCAAGTGGTTTTATACTTGTTTGATTTTTGTAATTTTGCTAACTTATCATTGTCGAAATCATCACTTTGTAGTTGTTTCATAAAATAGGATTTCGCTTTTTCATATAACTCAATATCAAGTGCATTAAGTTGTTTTATTCTATCAATGTGATGCGGTTTAAACTCAATCAATTTATCTGTATTTTTTCTGTTTTTTGAATAATAAGTAGGCAGTTCCCATTTATATTTCTTTTGAAACAATATCAAGCTTTCATCAAAATATTCTACTAATCCAAAAGTTGTTTTCTCCGTTAAATGCAAAAATGCTTTATCTATGGCTTCTTGTGGGCGCATTTGTATTCTTAAAGCACATCTGCCTTTATTTGTTAACATCTTTGTTTGCAAATTTCTTAATTCAAGAATTTGACTATTTAGAAGGCGTTGTAAATTAAAATTTTCAGGTGGAAATAATTTGACTAAATATTTGCTTTTACCTTCTGAGACATGTTGACAAAAAGATTTGACTCTCTCAACAGGGTCTCGTAAAAAAGTGACCAAATCGATCGTATCAACATAATCGTGTCCAGTAAATACAGGGGCATGCCCAGTAAAAAGAACAGTGTTTGCTTGAACTCCTTTCGGTAAAGAATCAAACCTCTCTAAATCATTATCTATATCGCCGGTAAACTGAAAATACTTGTCTTTCCCATATTGATCAATAAGGATATTGGAAAAAGTCGTTCCTGCAGTTTTTGGGATATGTAAAAATCTTAATTTATTCAAAAAACACTCTCTTCAAATTTTTTACTGGTTTGTTAAATATCATTTTACGCATTATAAGACATGTTCGTCTAATTATGATGAACTAGGATATATTTTGATCATAATTTTATCAATTTTTATCCCATAGTGAACCACTATATTATTTTAGTTAATTAATCAAAGTGACTCAAAACAACACTTTTCTGTCAATATTCTGTATGACTTATGCCCAATATTGATGCATCAGGCAAAAATTCAGCTGTGGTCATGATAATTTTAATAATTTCAGAACAATATCACATAATTTTTACACAAATTATACTATGATATATAGATTCAAAAAATAGTTGTCATCATTATGAAAAGTTTACATATAATTGTTTCCTCTTTATTCTTCGCTTCCTCAGGATTTACTGCCAATCCAGAAAGACAAGCTGGGTTTGATCCTGCGATTAACGTTCCCAGTTCAGAAAGAAATTTTGCTTCATCGCCTAATGTTATTGATTTAAACAATGATGGCATTCCTGAAATTATTTTTGGAGATTCAAAAGGTAAAATTCATGCAGTAAGCAGCAATGGCAGTGTTTTATGGCAACACACAACAGGAACAGCGGCCATTGAGTCTAGACCTGCGGTGGCTGATATCAACAGTGATGGTAATTTAGAGGTAATCGTCAGTGCAGGCAGCACTCGAACTCCCGGATCTGTCGGATCAGTGACGGTATTAAATGGTCAAAATGGTACACAAATCTGTAAATATACGCCACCAGCATTTTCCGGAGCAACCAGAGGAGTTTATCCTTCTCCTGCTATTGCGAATCTAGATGACGATGCACAACTCGAATTTGTTTTTGGTGACTGGGGCGCTAAAGTTACCGCTTTAAATCATGATTGCACAACTTTATGGTCTAGTCAAAGTCCTCCTGGAGTTACAGGTGTTCAACTTCCTCCTAATTATGATGAAACAATGCCTCCATTTACCGCATATGTTAACGATACTGTTTGGTCATCACCTGCAATTGCTGATATGAACAATGATGGACAGCTAGACGTAATTATTGGTGTAGATTCGAATATTGATAACAATGGTATTACTATTGACGGAGGACGATTATTGGTTATTAACGGCAATAACGGTTCAGTTCAATTTGCAGTGAGCACGGATGAAGTAATTTGGTCATCTCCAGTTATTGCAGATTTAGATAACGATGGCAGTCTAGATGTCGTAGTTGGAACTGGTTATTGTTGGCAAAATCCTGCTTGTGCACCAGGTGGCAACCCTCATTCAGTGACCAATAGAATTTATGCATGGAATAATCAAGGTGAAAATTTACCAGGATGGCCGCATACATTAGAAAACAACTATGCTGTGCTGAACACCTCTCCTGCTGTTGGGGATATTGATGGTGATGGGCTATTAGAAGTCATAGTTAATACTTTCTTAATTGGTTCTGGTACACCAGCCTCAGGTAAAGTTTTTGCTATCAATCACAATGGATCATTACTCTGGGGAGCGATTCCAAATGTTCCTGCGGGTAGCGGTTTTACCAACTTTGCATCGGGATCTGCCACTCCTCTCATTGCTGATATTTCAGGTAATGGAGACTATGATGTTGTCGTACCTAGTAATTGGGAGTTAATTGTTTACGATAAAAATGGTCAGCAAATCACCAGACAAAGCCCTGATCCGGTGGATGATTTAACAATGGTAGGAGGATTTCCATTTATTGCTACTCCAACCATGGCAGATTTAGATAACGATGGTGATTATGAAATTATTGGAGTAAGCGGCAACCCTACAATTACCCCAAGACCTGCTACTATACATGTATGGGATTTGGTGACGCCGACTTCAGTTTTTCAACCGTGGTTATCTTTCAGAAATGGCGTTAGAAACAACGGTTTGTATATAGAAGACTTTATATTCAGTGCAGGATTTGAATAAATAACTGTTTATAATCCACAGAATTTTATCAATTATTTTTGATTCTCTGCCTTATCTTTTGTATGGGTTTTTCAAAGTAATTGATAAAAATCGCTGATAAAGATACCACTATAATTAAAGCCAGAACAAAATTAATTGTACTGCTGGGATTTGCATTATGAAAATTATGCGCTTTACCAAATAGTAAATACGATGACAACAGGCCTCCTTGTAAATGCAAAAGATAAATCGGGTAAGAATAATCACCTATCATTTTATCCAACTTTCTACTCATGTTAAAAACGACACCACCTATTGCGATACTATAGATTAATAAACTACAAATCAGAATATTAATGTAAAAGCCTATTTCATAATAGGGTCCAAATGCTTTTCTAGGAACTAAAACCCAAATAATACAGTTAATCATCATTATCAAAAACAATGACTTAGAATTTAATAGTAGTCCACCAAAATAACGCTGAAAGCTGTTATTCTTAGATATAAAATAAATACATGCCCCAATTGAAAAAGGCAAGGAAGCCGCAAAAATATGAAAGTACCGACTTTGCCAAGGCATGCCATTTGCAAATGTATAAGCCACATAGACAAGAGACAAAAACATCCACAGTTTGACCCTGAAAAATGTTTTAGAGAGTCCCAAACAAATTAGAGCATAATAAAACATTTCAATCGTAATGGCCCAAGTTGGCGGTACTAATCTTGGATGAACTGAGCCTGGCACCCAAGATGGAAATACCATGAATATATTTTGTACGAGATTAGAAAGTGAAGTTGGAATTTCCATACTTCGGTGAAAACCATGAACAATGTCACTTCCCAATACCACTATCAATGCGATTGATACAAGACAAGCCAACCAATACAATGGGTGCAACCTCAAAAATCTATTGATAGCAAATGACATTCTGCCTTTTGATGTGTATCCATAACTTTCCTGCATGATAAAAGTCATCAAGTATCCACTTATGATAAAAAAACCAAAAACCGCATAAGCACCCAGTGGTAAATCTCCAATATAGATATGAAACACCATCACCATTAAAGCAAGCGTTGTTCTTAATGTTCCAAACATTATTTAATCTCCATACAAATGCAAGATATCATTAATAGTACACCTATGTCTAAATACATTATTTGATCACCTCAATTTTGTCGCTGTGAGTATTTTCTGTTTATCCTTTTTATCTGCTAATTCATTATATGTAAAGTCTAATAAACTAGCATACAAGGTATTATCATGTGTTTTAATGAATCTAAATATTTCAGAAATTTTTTCAATTGACAGACCATTATATTTCTTATATTTAATAGGTTTTTTTTGAAATAGTTGAGAATCGGTATTTGGAAAAAAAAGGCTCAAAAATTTATTTTCAATTTTTTGATATTTTTCTTTAATTACTGACCTCATATTGGGATTAATTAAAAGAAACTTCTCTTTTGAATGTGAATCCTTGTACTTTTCAACTGAATATTTTGCCAAGACACTATTCAATGCATATTTTAATTTAACATCTTTTTTATCATATAACGATTTATTAAAAATCATTCTAAATTCTAATGCATCTCTACACAAAGATGGGTTAACAAATTTTTCTGGGTAATTAACTGAATCATCTAATTCTAAATCTAATATTTGCATAAAATCCGCATATATATTGCCTTGATAAAAACCATTTTTTTCATACTTTTTCACGATTATTTTATCGATATTAATGTGCTGAGTTGCCCTGATTAGACATTCATAATAATTAAAACCTTTGATGTTATTTTCAAAATTCGTATAATCAACAACATTATGATTCTTGATTAATTGATTGGAACAGCTTTCTGCTAAATCACCCATATCACGAATATAACAAATTATTTTGATATTATAATTGGCGAAAAATGAAGCAAATTTTTCAGGACAATCTCTTAATTTTGAGTAGAGTAACTCAGAAGAAAGTATGACTTTTTTGGTTCTTATTTTAGTTAAAAATCTATTGAAAATTTTTGTATTATGGTTCTTAATCCAAACATCAAGTTCTCGTGCATTTCCTGCACTAGTTTGAAATGCTTGTAGAAAGCCTTGGTGATTGGGATAAGCGCAATCATTGTTTTTAAGATACTCTTCATTCAAAGCCAAAAATGCTTGAATAGCACTGCTGCCTGTTTTTGGCATTCCGATGTGAATGTAAAGTTGCTGATCTTTACGCGGATTCATAATTAAATAAACAACTTTCATCGGATGATATTTATGAAAAGATTGTTTGGCTTTTATAATGAGGTTTTTTATCATCTATATGGCTTTTTTAATTCAATTGAGATTGAATTGATTGATATATCTTTTGCGTTTCTGGCATCACATCAAACCATCTTTTAAAAGCAAAAGCTGCTTGTTCTACTAACATTCCTAAGCCATCATTGACATGAGATAAACTCATAGAATCACAGAATTCCATAAAGGGTTTGGCCGCTTTTCCATAACTCAAATCATATCCAATGGTTTTATCATGAACATGCTGGCATTGAAACTTAAGCGTTTTACCCCTATGTCCCAAAGAGCTAGCATGAATGATTAAATCATAAGACCGTTTGATGGCTTCTAGTTCATCAAAGGTTATCGCATGCGTATTTTTAAAAACACATATTTTCTTGGCTTTTTCAAAATTTCGATTAGCAACTGAAATATGTTTTGGTTGTTGTTTCATTATAGCAGGAACAATGCCTTGTGTTGCTCCACCAGCTCCTAGAATAAGAATAGACTTGTTTTTAATTTTAAAACCAAGTCTTTTTTTTATGTCTTTCACAAAGCCTTTGCCATCGGTATTGTCACCACATAATAATGATTTATTGTTATGGTATATTGTATTAACTGCTTGTGATAATTTTGAAATTTTGGTAACTCTATCAACTACAGACAACGCCAAAGACTTATGCGGCAATGTTACATTGGCACCTAAACCGCCAGCATCAAAAAAATCTAATACAGCATCCTGCAATTTATTCTCATCCACTTGAATTAATTGATAATCAATTGCTAACTCAAACTGTTCTGCAAATTGTGAATGAATGAGTGGGGACAAACTGTGTTTGACTGGATTACCAAATAAAGCCAGTTTATGGGTTTTATTTTTCATTAATGAATTGCAATATTCTATCAGTGTAGTAAGTCAATATGGCATCACAGCCTGCTCTTTTAAAGCACATAATACTTTCCATAATGGCTTTTTTCTCATCTAAATATCCGTTTTCGATTGCACTTTGCAACATGGCATATTCACCACTGACTTGATATGCAAAAATAGGCGTGTTGAATTTTTCAGTGGCCTTAGAAATAATATCTAAATAAGGCATGCCGGGTTTTACCATCACCATATCTGCACCCTCTTCAATATCCATTGCTATTTCTTCTAAAGCTTCATCAGAATTTGCTGGGTTCATTTGGTAACTTTGTTTACTGCTTTTTCCCAAATTAGAAGCTGATCCAACGGCATCACGAAATGGTCCATAATAACAACTGGCATACTTTGCTGAGTATGCCAAAATAGCTGTGTTTATAAAACCATTTTTCTCTAAAATTTTTCTTATTTCAAGAATTCTTCCATCCATCATATCTGAAGGGGAAACAATATCTACCCCGGCTTTGGCGTGGCTGAGTGCTTGTTTGCATAAAACATCTATTGTTTCATCATTCAAAACATAACCATTGTCATCAATTAGACCATCTTGGCCATGGATAGTATAAGGATCTAAAGCCACATCAGAAATCACTAAAATATCTGGAAGAGCCGCTTTAATGGACCGAATGGTGCGTTGAACTAAGCCATTATCATTATAAGATTCCTCTGCCAATTGTGTTTTATTGTCTGTTACAACTGGAAATAAAACCACGGCTTTTAATCCAATTGCAAACAAATGAATTAATTTTTCAATCAACAAATCTTGAGATAATCGACAGACTCCAGGCATTGATGCAATGGGTTCTCTTCGATTTTCACCTTCTAAAACAAATACAGGCCAAATTAAATCACTGGCATGGATATGGTTTTCAGCTACCAAACTACGAATTGATTCAGAATATCGTAATCGTCTTTTTCTGGTTAATGGATATTGAGGCATACTTTTAATTATTAATTTTCAAGGATCTTATTGTAACTGAATTCTGACTGCGAATAAATTAAATATCATATTATTAAATCTGAAAACACTAGAGTTAAAATGGGCTATGTTGTAACATAACGAATTGTTAATATTCACAACACTTTCAGATGATTCACCGCCTTAAAAATGCCAATGTATTTTCACCCAAACCATTAGGCATTTGTCACCTTTTGATTGCTGCAGGTAAAATTGTTGTACTTTCAAAAGATCCCATAGATATAGATTGCACACTTCTAGAATCAGATACTGATTGTGAGAACAAAAGAATAATACCTGGTTTAATCGATGGACATGCTCACATTACAGGTGGAGGTGGAGAGGCTGGATTTAAAACAAAAGTGCCAGCAGTAGAACTCAGTCAATATACCAAAGCTGGTGTGACTACTGTTATTGGATTATTGGGAACAGATGACACCACCAGAAACACATCATCTGTCATCGCACAGGTCTATGCATTGAGAGAACAAGGCATCAGTTGTTGGTGTTATACAGGTGGTTATCATATCCCTCTTACGACATTAACAGGTGATGTGAGAAAAGACATTATTCACATTGAACCGATAATAGGTGTGGGTGAATTAGCCATTTCAGACCACAGATCCTCTCAACCAACTTTTGATGAAATAGCGCGCATTGCGGGTGATGTCCATGTTGCCGGATTAATGACCGGTAAAGCTGGTATCGTTCATTTTCATCTAGGAGACGGAAAACGGGGCCTTGATTTACTGGAAAAACTTATAGACGAAACAGAATTACCTCCAAGAATACTCAATCCAACACACTGTAATAGAAATATCCCTCTATTTGAACAAGCATGCGAATTAACAAATAGAGGTATTAGTATTGATATTACTGCTTTCCCGCCCAGCGAAAGTGACAGTGAATATTCAGCTGCAGAATCATTTAAAAGATACCAATCAGGTGGTTATGACAAAGATAAACTCACCATCTCATCAGATGGTGGTGGCTGTTTACCCCATTTTAATAAACAAGGTGAATTACTGCATTTGGATTATGGCAGGTGTACTTTACTCAGTGACTGTATCAAAGAGTTACTCGATGAAGGCTTTGCTTTAGAAGAGGTCATTGCTCCTTTTACAAGTAATGTTGCCAAATTGTTAAGATTGCACCATAAAGGCAAAATTAAAATAGGCAATGATGCGGATTTAGTCATTCTTGATGATGACAATAAAATAGAATCAGTGATGGCATTAGGTCAATGGCATCAAAAAAATCACAGAACAATCAAGAAAGGTTGTTTTGAAAAATAGTAATTTTTAAGGAGACATTATGTGCCCTGCTACGGCAATTGAAAACATCGATCGCGGTTGGATTATTCCAATTGGCGGTGCAGAAGACAAAGAAAATGACATGTCAATTTTACACCGATTTTGGCAACTATCTGGTGGCGATGACGCCAAAATATTGATCATACCTACAGCTTCCCAGCTAGAAGATACTGGTCCGAGATATGTCGATATATTTGAAAAATTTGGTGGAAAAGCCATGTATATTCGTGTGGATGAAAGAGAAGACTGTTTTGAAGATAGAATTCAAGGCAAATTAAAAAGAGCCACAGGCATCTTTATTACTGGTGGTAATCAATTACGTTTATCAACCATTTTAGGCGGCACACCGGTGGCAAAAGCCATTCGTGATCAAAACGCAAAAGGTGTTCATGTCGCAGGCACATCAGCAGGAGCAGCCATTATGTCTGAACACATGATAGCTGGTGGAAGAACTGGACCAACACCCAAAGAAGATGGCGCTGTGATGGCTCCAGGTTTAGGGTTAACAAATAAAATAATCGTTGATCAACATTTTAGGCAACGAGATAGAATCGGCAGATTACTGGCTGCTTTATCTTATAACCCTTTCATTTCCGGATTTGGAATTGATGAAGACACAGCAGCATTTATTGGGCCTGATGGAGTTATGGAGGTTGTTGGTGCAGGTGCAGTGACTGTTGTCGATCCTGCAGAGTTAACACATTCTTCCATGCACGATGCGCGACACAAAGAATGTATCACATTAATTGGCATGAAATTACATATTTTAGGCGAAGGATCGAAATACGACATTAATAGCAGGGAAGCCTTTGCTTAAATAACATTATTGAGGTTCAAGTTAACAGTGCTTTTCCAAACAAAGTACTTAAACTATTTAAGGTTTCGGCTTGTTGTTGAGTAAATCCATTTTTTTCCGATTTTGCAATTAACAACAAGCCATTGTGATTCTTATCATTTATTTTCAATACCAATAATGAGTTTGCATTGATTGAATGCAATAAATGTTTGGCCATATGAGAATTATTTTGACTCATTGTATGTGATAAAATATCATTAATTAGCAAGTAATCTTTCTCGCTGCCGACCCAACTTAAACACGAATCCTCTGCAATAATTTCTTTATTGGCAATATTTTGTTGAGAATTGCCAGAAGCGATAGATTTTATGGAATACCCTTTGGTGCTGGGAGTCAAAAAGTATAAAGAAGAGGCATCAATGAGGGTTTGGGTTTCTTTTTTTATAACATTGAGTGCTTGCTGATCATTGTTAGTTGAGTTTAATTCGTTAAGAATCGACAATACACTTTTCAGCCTTGATGACAATTGATTAAAATCTTTAACTAACACTCCAATTTCATCTGAATGTTTGTCTTTCACCTGGAGACCGTAATTTCCCAAGGAGACTTCTTTGCATGCTTTGGCTACTGTTAAGATACGTTTAACAATGGTTTGATTAATCCATATAATTAAAGCAATAAAAACAATTGCAATGGTCAAGCTTATTAAATTATTAAACCTAATAGTTGCTTGTTGATGCGCAGTGAGTAACTCTTGAAAATGTTCTGTCACAACATTGATGTGCGCAAATAACCCCGATGTATCTAAAGATATATAATCATTGGCCCACTCTAATCGGGGCTCTTCTTCATTGTCTCCAATTTTTTCTTTAAAACCTTTGTCAAACACTGTTTTTAATTCTATAACTTTCTTAAAAGCTTCGTCGTTATTATTGATGATTTTTGTGTTAATTAAAAAACCAGCAGTAGCGTTTCTATTAAAATAATGATGCGATGTTTTTTCAATTAATGCATCTAGTTGTCCCAAGTTATCTTGCAGACTTGTATAAAACACTTTTAAATCTCGGTTATACGACTCATAATCTCTGGGAGCATTTTTTTGATAATCAGAAGAAGATTTTGTCATCAGTTCAGTCAACTGTTTAAGTTGACTTAAATCTTTGGATAACTCTATGTCATTAGACAATTGATTAATCACTTTATTGCTAAACAACATAAGCACCAGAAAAAGCACTAGAATGATTGTGCCCATGAATGTGACTTTTTTATTGATACCAAATTTCATTGTTGTTCTCTTGTTTGTCAGCTATTTATAAAACTCGCCAAGCATTAATGAACTTATCTTTTAAATCAGAATTATCAATGTGTTCTGAGATACTTAAAATAAATCTATCGTACTTGGCTTTGTTGTCGGATTTAGATGCGGTTTTTTGTAAGCTCTTTGTAATCACAAGATCTGATATGGGTCCAATCATTTCTGAAAGTTGCTCTCTAATCGCATTAAAGGTTTCTTTATCTATTTCTAGATCTAAACTTTTGTTTGTAATAATAGATTCATTATTTTGAGTTAAAGTGCTTGATGATTCTACCTGCTTCTTACCGCCATCTTTTTTAAGGATTTTTAATAATGGTTTTAAGTCTTGGACTACTTCTGAAACAGTCTGATAGCGATCTAAAATTGTGGTTTTTAAGCCTTTATCAATAAAATCAACCATACAGGAAGGCACCCTTGTAGTCGGATTAAAGTTATTGTGCTTTGCCATTTGTGGAATTGTCGGCATGGCTATGAAATCATATTTATGTTGATCTTTTACTGAGCCTAACATTTCATAAAACAAGACAAAAAGTGAATAGATATCGGTATATGTTCCAATTTCATCGTTGCTAAACAATTGTTCAGGCGCCATATATTTTGGTGTTCCTATGGTCATTCCAATTTGAGTAAGGTTATCTTTGTTGTCTGTCTTAGCAATGCCAAAATCTGTTAATTTAAGCTGCCTTTTTTTTGTGATTAATATATTTTCAGGCTTAATATCTCTGTGGATTATATTGCTTTTATGGGATGCATTTAAGGCATTAAGTAATTGCGTAAAAAAACTCAAAACCAGCATTAAACTCAGACCTTTTTGATTACTCAATATTTGACTTAAATCTGCACCATCAATGTATTCAAGCACCATAAAAGCCATATTTTTTTCTTGTCCAAATTCTAGAATTGTGACAATATTTGGATGGGTACATTTAGCTAATGATTTTGCTTCTTGCACAAATCTTTTAGAATATTCTTCATTAATCGTTTGGCTATTACTGCCTATGGAAATAGTTTTTATTGCCACATAACGTTCTATTGATTCATCTTTTCCTAAAAAAACTTTTCCCATGGCGCCTTGACCTAATTCTCTGATGATCTTGTATTGGCTAATTGTTTGTGGAGTTTTTGTTTTCATTTCAAGAATTAATTAATTTCATGGCGGCTTTTAAGCTTCTAATGATACGATTAAAAGAATGGCTTAACTCACTAATTTCATCTGATCCCTCTACTTCCAGTTCATTAACTATTTGATTGCCTCGACTGATTTCATTGGCTTGTTTAGAAATTGTTTGAATGGGTTTGATAATAAAAAAATGTACAAAGATATTGATGATAATAATCAGTGAGATAAAAATGGATATCATAATAATCATCAACTGATTCAGATCTTGTTGCAGTTTCTTCATGACATCTCTTTTATAAATGGTAATAAATTTTGCTCCAATAATGGTATTATTAGCATTTTTAATGGGTTTTGATAAGATTTGAAATTGACCATTTTGATCAGATTTGATGTCTTTTATTATATTTTTAGATTTGTCTTGAACAAAACTTTCAATGATTTGTTTCTGCCATAACTTGGCTTGAAATTTTTCATTAATTGCAGATTCAAATGCCACTAAATAATGAATGTTTTTAAACTCAAGATCTGACAATATATCTTCAGCAAAGAATACAGATTTTTCAATATTCAAAGGACTTTGGTCCATTTCATCAGATATTTTCAATACAAATTCAGCTTTACTTTCAATTTCTTGTTGATAATTAGCGTGTATTTTTGTCTTAAAATTAATATAAATAATTATAAAACTTAAAGCACAACAAATCATGATAACTGTGTTTAACTTAAATCTTAAATTCATATGCACCCAGGTTATTTATTTTGACTCATGCCATCATAATCATTTTGATGGGGTAATTTTTCACAAAAGATTCACTTCTCATATTATTTAATAAAGTCATGAAACTATGTATATTGAATAGATGACCTCATTAAATGAATATCATTACAAATTTATACAATTTCAGTTATTAATCAGCACCAAAATAAAGATTCTTTTAAAATAAAATAATATATATAAATAACGCTTATACTTATGAATAAAATAACATGTCTCATTCTCTTTTTCTCTTTCCAATTTTTTGCAATAAATACTGTACATTCAAATCCTCAAAATACGAGTAATGAAGAACAAGTTGTAGTTTATGGTGTTCGACCTGGTCCCGAATTGTGGCGCATAAAAAATGGAGAAAATGAATTATGGATATTAGGAACATTGTCTTTATTGCCTAAGAGAATGGATTGGCATTCTGAACTTGTTGAAGCCATTATTGAAGAATCTCAAGTTTTGTTATTGCCGCCTTCAGCTGATGCCGATATTGGTTTTTTCAAAAGTTTATCTTTAGTCACATCTCTGATTGGCATTAAGAAAAATCCCGATGGTAAAAAACTGAAAGATGTCGTACCCAAAGAAATGTATGAAAAATGGTTAGTTTTAAAGAAAAAATACATGGGCAATGACAGAGGTGTTGAAAAAACCAGACCTATATTTGCATCCCAAGAATTATTTGATAAAGCCATTAAAAAGATTGGTTTGGTCTATGATAAGAAAGTCACCAAAAAAGTTAAAAAAATAGCCAAAAGAAATAAGTTAGAACTTATTACTCCTACTGTAAATCTAGAGTTTGCACAGCCTAAAGCTGCCATCAAAAAGTTTAAAAAATCTGATATCAATGATCTAAATTGTTTTTCGACAACTTTACAAAGGCTAGAATTAGATATTGAAACCATGAGATTACGAGCCAATGCCTGGGCTGATGGTGATGTTTTAAAGATCAAGGAATTAGAATATCCTGATCAAATAACGGCTTGTGGTTACGCTTTTCTCAATTCAGATGTTGTCCAAGATACTGAAATGAAGGACATAGTTCCCCGATTAAAGAAAGCATGGCTAGATGCTGCTCAAGAGGCTCTTGATAAGAATAAATCTACTTTTGCTATTCTGCCTATGAGAGACTTAATTGGTCAAGAAAGCTTTATTCAAGATTTATCCGCCTTAGGTTATAAAATTAAAATACCGAAATAATAAATACGGCCTCAGACTAATTGTGATGTCGCATAAAAACCCGATACAAAGTCGGAATCATAAACAAGGTCAGTACTGAAGCTACAGCCAACCCTGCCACAATACTAGAAGCAACTGGCCCCCATAATAATGATTTTCCTCCTAAACCAACAGCCAGTGAAAATAAACCAGCAATTGTGGTTGAAGTTGTCATAAGTACAGGAATGACACGCCTTCGAGAAGCATAAATTGTCGCATGCAATGGTCTAAATCCTTGTTTAATTCGTGAATTAGCAGCATCAATCAACACAATCGCACTGTTTACAGCAATTCCTGTTAAGGCAATCACTCCATATAAAGTATACAGACTCATTGGATTACTGGTTAATAACAATCCATATACAACACCAGTAAACGCCATGGGTACTGTAACAATGATCAACATCGGTTGAAAATAACTTCTAAACTGAGTAGCTAGAATCAAATATATCAGACCCAAACCCAAAAGGAATAAACCTAACATCGAATTTAAACTTTCATTAATATCATCTAATTCACCAGAAAAATCTAAATCTGTATTGGGAAACTGGCTTCTGATTTTTTCCCATGAAGCTTTTAATTCATCATTGGCTTTAGCTGTATCGGTTTTTTCAGTATCTAGTTCAGCTTCAATGGTAATGGCTCGTCTCAAATTGTAATGCCTGATAGTGCTTTTACCCTTTTGAATCTCTTCCTTAAATAAAGCTGAAAAAGTAGTTGTCATTCCATTTGGAAGCGCAATGGGATCATTCAAAACTGATTGTATATCTTGGTACTGTTTTTTAGAAGCTCTTACTCTCAATTCGATTTTTTCGCCTTTATGACGCATAAAAGCCACTACTTCTCCATCCATGTGTAAACGCAATAACCGAGAGACATAACCTGGATCCAATCCTAATCTTCTTATAGATAACATATCCAGTTTTAACACCAACTCAGATCGCCCTGCAATATCATTATCTGTCACATCTTTTGTACCATCTAAGTTGGTCACTACATTTTTCACCGCATCAGCTGCAGAACGTAATTCATCAAAATCATCACTCCGGACCTTTACGCTGATTGGTTTTCCTGCTGGTGGACCACCTGAAATTTGTAAAAATGAAATCACAGCATCACCTGGAGCCGCAACAACAGCTTCACGCATAGAATCTATTACTTCAGCAACCTCTCTGCCTCCAATATTTTTGGGAGTAAGAGAAACTTGGATTTGACCGTATTGGTCTCCATAAAGCGGCTCAACTTCTGTGAATTTAATCCCAGATAATGCCGTAATAGCTCGTATTTCTTTGTCCTCTACAAATTGCCTGACTCTTTTTTCCACCTCTATGGTTTGTTTTAATGTGCCTTCAAGAGTTGAATTAGCTGGCATATCAACATTGACATAAAACAGTCTAATTGGATCAAATGTAAAAAAGTTTTGTTTAACTTTGCCAGTCCCAACTGCTGCTATCGCCAATAGAAAAGCAAGCACACCTAATGACAAAAATATGATGGGACGACGAATGACATAACATAAAGCTTTAGCGTATTTCAGCCTTATTTTTCTGGTCCATCTTTGCCGCCAATTATTTTTTTCTTGAATTTTACTTTTTTTAGAGTTGGACAATGAAATGACATGTGAAGGCAATATCCAAAAAGCTTCAATCAAACTCACCGCTAATCCAACTGTCACTACAAATGGAATGACAAACATAAATTTGCCTAAAATTCCAGGCAATAACATAAGTGGTAAAAATGCGGCCATTGTTGTCATCACAGCTGTCAATACAGGTAATCCCACCTCATGAAGAGCATCAATTGCCGCCTTTAAACCATCAGATCCTCGTTGAATTCTATAATACATCGATTCAACCACGACAACAGCATCATCAACTAACATACCTAGCACAATAACAATACCCAAAAGTACAGAAACATTCACCGTATTACCAGTTATACTGAGTATCCAAAAAGTTCCTGTGATTGAAAACACAATCCCTAGTGTCACCATACTGGCAATTTTAAATCCTAAAAATAACCAACACACAAAAAGTACCAATATCAAACCGAGTAAAGCATTTCTTTGCATAATACTTAGGGCATTTCGGGTTTGAATAGTTTGATCATCAGCTAAAATCAAGCTAATGCCAGTGCCTTTGAGTTGTTCATTTTTAACATCAATATATTCATTCAGAGAATCAACCAATTTTAATGTATTGGTATAACTGATTTTTGATACAGACATCGAAACTGCTGGTTTTGAATTAAATGCAATCAGTTGGCTTGGGTCTTCTCTTCCTCGGCTAATGCTGGCAACGCTGTCCAAAGAAATACTTTTGCTGGTATCAAATTGAGAAGACAATTGAAATTCAGCTAAAATTTCAGGATTGGCTGTTGTACCTTGGACTCTTACTAACCACTCAGATCCAGCGACTTTAACTGTACCAGCAGAAATATCTCTAAAAGCTCGGCCCATTGAATCTGCGATATCTGCTGCTGTTAATCCTCGAGAAGCCAAAGCACTCGGATCAAACTCTACATGCATTTCTGGATCATGAAGTCCAGCAGCGGTGACCTGATCAACTCCTTTAATTTGCTCTAAATCTTCTTTAACAACTCTGGCTTGTTCTCTCAGTTTTTCGTCATCTGCTTGTCCTGAGACAACCACTAAAGCGGTAGGAAAACCATTCGATGTAGTGAGTTCTAAAATCAAGGGATCCGTAGCATCAGATGGTAGCTCTTCATTGGCTTTGTTTTGTATTTCACGACGTAAGTCATTGATACGTTTGTCAAAATCTCTTTCAGATATATCCCGAAATCTCACCAATATATTTGAGGCAGATTCTCTAGATGCACTGTTTACAAATCTGACATCCTGAATATTTCTTAACGCATCTTCTAAAGGTGAAGTGACCAATTTCTCTACGTCTTCTGCCGAAGCACCAGGCAAAAAAGTGGAAATATTAACCCAATTAAAATTAATTTCAGGATCCTGTTCGCGCGGCATACTAAAATAAGAAATCAAGCCCATCGAAACGACCACAATGAACAAAATGTTAACTAAAGGATGATTGGTCAGCGCACTTCTTAACATCTTATTTTACCTTCACACTATCGCCATCTTGAAGTCTATCTCGACCACCAATGATGATTGTTGTATTCTTATCTAAATTAGTTAACACCGGTCGGCCTTCTTGTGCTGTGGGCAAGGCAATAAAAACCGCTTTATCATTAACAACAGTAAACACACCCAAACGCCTGTTACGATTGACAATCAGATCAGATGGTAATAATCCCTCAGAAACTATCCAAACTAATTCGCCACTTGAGCCAATTGGAGCCTCTTGATTGCTGAAGATAAATCGTGCCTTTTGAGTTCTTGTTCCTTTTTGAATAACTGATGATAAATTTAATAATTTAACAGGGTAGATGTTATTGTCAGCTTGGAAAAAAATATTTTCTGTTTGACTAAAACTAGATGACAAATGTTGAGGAACATCAGCATAAACCTCTGAGTTGTTCGATTGCACCAGATGGAACAAAGGTGTTCCAGTTGAAACAAACACACCAATATTGGCAAACCTTTCAATGACTATGCCATCAAAAGGAGCTCTAATTGTGGTCTTTTCAAGATTACGTTGCGCTTGTTTACTGCTCACTAATAGGCTTGATTTTTCTGCTTTTAAGAGTGCTAAATCAGTTTGCCTGGCTAATAAATCATCTGCGGCAATATAATTCTTTTGATTCAGATCATTGGCCCTGGTTAATCTTATCTCGGCTTGCTTTGTTCTCGCAGCATTTGATACAAGATTGGTTTGAATGAGATCATAGGCCAATTGGTAATCTGTTGCGTCTAACTTGAGTAAAACATCACCTTTAGATACTTGTTTTCCTACTTTTGTTGAAACTTCATTCACAATGCCTGAAATTTCAGCTGACAATTGCGAAGTATTCACTGATACTGTTTCTGCAGGGACTTCCAATTGTCTATCAATGAGCACTTCAGAAAGTTTTTTAACTGAAATAGAGATTGATTGATTTTCTAAATTTTTTTGGGAATCTGATTGTGCAAACGTAACTTGCATCATGATTAAATTCAGCAAAATCAGGTGTGGGAAAATTATTCTTGATTTTAATGGCTTCATGTGATGAATTTTTTAATACGAACAAGTTACCATTTTGCCCTTGAATCAACTGAAAGTCTATTTATCCATAGAAACTAACGCTTTTCAGTGTGGTTGATTTACTGTTTTAAAAATTCTTAAATTACAACCATAGACAGACTACTAAAACTATAGATGAGCAATTTATTTCAAAAAATTAGTGTATTTTTGCATAAAATATTACACAATTTAATTCAACGAAATATTCAATTAAAAATGATTAAAAAACTTAACCACCAAAGTTTAAAAGAAGCAGAAAAAATATACCAAGTTTTCCAAGCTTCATATGCCATAGAAGCTAAAATATTAAAAGCTGTGGACTTTCCTCCTTTAAAAAGAACCGTTTCTGATTTAAAGAAATCTGAAACACAATTTTTTGGTTATTTAAAAGATCATAATTTAGCTGCTGTGATAGAGATTGATCAAATGAATCAATCTGTCCATATTCAATCATTGGTTGTTGATCCTAAGTACTTTCGTCTGGGCATAGCAAAAGCATTGATGGAATTTGTACTAAACAATTTTATCACAAAAAAAATGACAGTTGAGACTGGATTAGATAATTTTCCGGCTGTTAATTTATACAAAAAAATGGGCTTTCATGAGACAAAACAATACGATACCAATCATGGCATTAGAAAAATTCGATTAGAGAAATATTAATTTCAAGATAATCTTGGTCAATTTTAAATATTCAACACATTTTGATTAAATTATACTATAATTTATTTTCATAATCATACGCACTAATGAGGGAAGTAAAACCATGAAAATATTATCAACCAATGTCTATGTTGGACCTAATTTATATGCCCATTTTCCAGTCATTAGACAACAAATTGATATTGGTATTCTAGAACAATGGCCTTCGGCAAAAATTGGTGATGATTTTATTAATGGATTAATAACAGCCTTACCTGGTTTACAAGAACACGGTTGTTCTTATGGAGTTGAAGGCGGCTTTATTCGCCGATTAAGAGAAGATGGCGGCACATGGATGGGCCACATATTAGAACATGCTGTGATAGAATTACAAAATATGGCTGGATCTGCTGTGACGTTTGGAAAAACCCGCTCTATTGACGGCGAACTAGGCTGTTACAACATGGTTTTTCAATACAAACAACGCGATGTAGGATTGGAAGCTGCACGTATTGCCAGACAATTGTTATATTCTTTAATGCCAAGTGATTTGACACTTCAATTACAAGAATTTATTGACCGAGATTTTGATTTCGAGGAAGACATCACTGATTTTATTCGATTTGCTCAACGCAAGGAATTGGGCCCTTCAACTGCTTCCATAGTTAAAGCAGCGGAAGACAGAGGCATTCCATGGCTGAGATTAAATGATTATTCATTGGTTCAATTTGGTCATGGAAAATACCAACAACGCATTCAAGCCACCATAACATCAAAAACAACAAACATTGCAGTTGAAATATCCTGCGATAAAGAAGACACACATAATTTACTTAAAGATTTAGGGTTGCCACTGCCCAGACAAGAGTTGGTTTATTCAGAACGTCAAGCAGTTAGAATGGCACGAAGAATCGGTTATCCAGTTGTAGTAAAACCTTTGGATGCCAATCATGGACGCGGTATCAGTATTGATGTGAATGCCGATAGCGATGTCGAGGAAGGTTTTAGATATGCCCGTGAAAAAGGCAATTCTCGAGGCATATTAATTGAATCGATGATTAAAGGTTTTGATCATCGCATGTTAGTGGTCAATGGAGAATTAGTAGCGGTGGCCAAACGAGTGCCAGGACATGTTGTTGGTGATGGAAAGAGTTCCATTACTGAACTCATTGATGTTGTCAATCAAGATCCACGCCGTGGTGTTGGCCATGAAAAAGTCTTAACGCAATTGGAATTGGATCGTCAAGCCAATTTATTGATTGAGCAAGCTGGGCATACTGCTGATACAGTCCTACCCGAAGGTGAGGTATTCTATTTACGATCAACAGCCAATTTATCAACAGGTGGAACAGCCATTGATTTGACCGATGAAGTGCATCCAGATAATCGGGCCATGGCCGTACGTGCTGTGATGTCAGTAGGACTGGATGTGGGCGGTGTTGATTTCCTCAGCCAAGACATTTCTCAATCATACAAAGACATTGGTGGTGCTATTTGTGAGGTCAATGCAGCACCTGGTTTTAGAATGCATGTTGCCCCCTCAGAAGGACAACCAAGAGATGTGGCTGGCAAAGTCATGGATATGTTGTTTCCTGAAGGCACACCTGTCAGTATCCCCATTGCTGCGATAACAGGGACTAATGGTAAAACCACAACCTCAAGAATGTTGTCTCACATATTAAAAACCTGCGGTCATGTGGTTGGTAACACGGCCACTGAAGGAGTTTATATTGATGGCAATTTAACAGTAAAAGGTGACATGACTGGCCCGATGGCTTCACACATTGTTTTGCGTGACCCTACAGTTGATGTGGCAGTTTTAGAAACCGCACGCGGTGGGATAGTACGCGCAGGATTGGGCTATAGTGCATCTAATGTTTCTGCTTGTTTAAATATATCATCTGATCATTTAGGCATAAAAGGCATCGATACATTAGAACAATTAGCTGAAGCCAAACGTGTGGTAGTTGAAGTGGCAAAAGATGTGGCTGTATTGAATGCAGATGACCATTTGTGTTTGCAAATGGCTGATTATACCAAAGCCAAGAAAGTTTGTTATGTAACCATGAATCCGGGACACTTATTGGTTAAGGAACACATTAAACAAGGCGGTATGGCTTTTGTGTTAGAACAAGGCATCAATGGAGACATGATAACAATATATGACAATGGTGCACACATTCCATTGTTATGGACACATTTAATTCCTGCAACCATCGAAGGTAAAGCCACACACAATGTTCAAAATGCCATGTTTGCAGCCGCACTGGCCTATTCAATGGACAAAGATCTAGATCAAATCCGACATGGATTACGCACCTTTGACTCGACCTTCTTCCAAGCCCCAGGTCGCATGAATCAATACGATGAACACCCATACAAAGTGATATTAGATTACGGTCACAATCCAGCAGCCATTAAAGTGGTGTGTCAAACTATCGATAGATTTGAAGTGGCAGGCAAGAAAACCTGTGTTCTTTCTGCTCCGGGTGACAGGCGCGATCAAGACATTATGGATATTGCGCAAGAAGCCTATGGACATTTTGATCATTATATATTGAAAGCCGATGACAACCGTCGCGGCAGAGATGATCGAGAAGTACCATTGATGTTACAAAAGCAATTAATCGAATTGGGATTAAATGAAGATCAAACAGAAATTATTGCTGATGAAGAAACTGCAATAGAATCTGCTCTACAACAAGCCCAAGACGGTGATTTATTACTCATCTTTGGCGATGACATTACCCGTTGTTGGAAGCAGATAATTGGTTTTAACCCCGAAAATCAAAAGACCAAAGCACCCAGTAATGACACCATGGTTTCTAGTGTTATTATTGATGAAGACGAAAAAGAATTGATTCAGAACATGGATTTAATCAAAGATGACCGTGGTGTTCGTTTAGCTCGTGTTGAGGAAGACAATGACTGATAATGGTAAACAACATTGCCATGATATAAAAATTACTGATTCAAGACGATTAACAGGTCCCAATCTATTTTGGAATAAGCCTGGTGCTATTTTAGATATTTCTGTTAGCAACAGAGATGCCAATGAGATCATTGCAATTTGGAAAAAGCACTGTCAAGATTTATTAAAAGCAATCAATTGGCAATCTCAGTTGATAACATCAAGACAATATGAAGGTGGAGCCAGTTTGGTGATTTCTGCACCGATTGATTGCTTGTATGCTGCAACCGAAGTCACTGAGGCGGCTTTTGCCATGACTCTCCAGGAATTAAATGGCTTACCCATAACTGATAATGAATTGATAGTAGCCCTTAAAAAAGAAATTAAAGAAGAAAATAATCCAGCATTAATCGCTTTAGAGAAAGCAGCATCTGCACACAATGTAAAATTTTTATCCGATGATGATGAAATTTCCTTAGGTTACGGAAAAACCACGCAAGTCTTTCCTGTTAATGAACTGCCCAATCTAAAAAACATTGATTGGAATTCAATTAATGACATTCCCGTGGCCATGGTGACAGGCACCAATGGCAAATCTACCACTGTTAGACTGGCCAGTTCTGTGGTTAAAGCAGCTGGATTAAGATGCGGCATTACTTCTACAGATTATATCCGAGTCGGTGAAGAAATATTAGACACGGGTGATTATTCTGGTCCTGGAGGAGCCAGAACTTTATTGCGTCATCCGAAAACTAAAGTGGCACTGCTTGAAGTGGCCCGAGGCGGAATGCTTCGACGTGGTCTCGGTATCAACCAAGCCACAACTGTTGTCGTCACCAATGTTGCAGAAGATCATTTAGGTGAATACGGAATCAATACATTATCTGACATGGTAGAAGCCAAGTTTACAGTCAGACAAGCCATCAATAATAGCCAAGATTTAATTCTTAATGCCGATGATGAAGCTTGTGTTAAATTTGCTCAAACATTGGATAATAGAATAGTATGGTTTTCTTGGTTTGATGATAATCCAGTCGTTCTTGCACATTTAAGCAATGGTGGAACTGCTTGTTTTGTCGAAAATAATAATATTACCTATCAAACAGGAATGGCCAAACAAACCGTTGTTCCCGTTAAAGACATCCCCATTACCTTTTCTGGAGCAGCCAAACACAATGTTCATAATGCATTGGCAGTTACTGCCCTGTGTCGTGCTTTAGGTTTCAACAATAAAACCATTGCACAGGGCTTGAAAGATTTTTCTAGCTCTCCGGAAAACAACCCTGGTCGAGGCAATCTATTTGAATTTAATGGCATTAAAGCCATTGCTGATTTTGCCCACAATGAACACGGATTGAAATTGATGGCAGAGACCATTAAAAACATGCCAGGTAAACGCAGGTTGGTGATGATGGGACAAGCCGGTGATAGAACGGATGAATTAATCGAAGGCCTGGTCATATCAGCGCTAAAAGCCGAACCAGATATGTTGGTCATTTGCGAAATGGAAAGTCATCTTCGTGGCAGAAAACTGGGTGAAATCCCTCTAATAATTGAGAAAAAAGCATTGTCATTAGGTTTAAACATCAATCAAATTATACACGCAAGTGATACCATTGATGGCACTAAAAAGGCACTGGACTGGTCTCAATCAGGCGATATATTATTACTATTAGCTTTAACAAATCGAAACGAAATTCTCAATATGCTATCTAATGAAAAAAAACAA
>JBGCFT010000072.1:0-13917 GCA_045107085.1 Marinicellaceae bacterium
GATTTTTTAGCTATGGCTTGAATTAGTGCACTGGAACTGGGAAAGAAGTAGGCCACTTGTTTTGGTTTCAATATGGCGTTTTTTAAGAAAAAAGCGGATTCCTTTATGGTTTTTTTAGTTTTACTTATCATATTTCCAGTACTTTATAATTATCAGTATTTTACTTTAGGATTATATTAAATACAATCAAGTCCATTTTAATGTATTCTTAATAGCATTAAAGTCAGTTCTGCATTTTGATTTATTGTTGTCAGAAGTTAATCATACAGATATACTGGATTGATGAGTCAAAAAACTAACATTAAATCTGCAGCTGAAATAAAAAAGCAATGGGACATTTGCTCTGATAGTGATAATTTCGAAAAAAATTTTTCAATTTTACAAAAACATATGTGTAATCTGGATGGACTTTCACTTGAAAGTAATCTTTGGATTTTTTCTCATATACCTAAAACGGCAGGAACAAGTTTAGAAAACTATTTAGCACAATTGTTTTTAATCCAAGAAATCCTGCACATAAATGCGCCAGATTTAAATAATTTTCCTGAACTTTTATCTGTCAAACAGCAATTCCCAAATTATATTGCTGGCCATCATCCAATGCATGGTTTACTCTATCAACTGTTACCTCGAAAAAGCATTGTTCATATTACAATGTTAAGAGAGCCTGTTTCACGTATATTGTCTTATTTTAATTATATCAAATCTCGACCAACACATTCGTTACATCACACTGTAAAGGATATCACATTTGATGCTTTTTTAGAGCAACCGATGCCAGAGATTAATAATGGTCAATCCCGTCGTTTGGCCGGTATATTACATTCAGGTACTGAGTTATCTGACTTGGAATTATATGAAAAAGCTAAATTAGTCATAGATAAATGCTTTACATTTGTGGGTGTTACAGAAAAATTTGAAGATTTTCTTTTGTTTGTAGAGAGTAAGACAGGCCTTTCTATACATAGGACGCCAAGAAAGAATCAATCAAAAATTATTTTGCATAAAAATGAATTATCTCATGAGCATCTCATTCAATTAAAAAGCAACAATGCTGCTGACATTTTATTATATGACTATGTCTTGAATAAATTCATGCAAATGATAGAACCTTCCATTTGATTAAAGATGGATAACAAAGGTTACTTTAAAAGAGACCTTTAAATAACTCTGGGACAATGAAAAAAAGATATTTAAAATAAATTAATAAACAATTATGAAAGAATCTTCCACTTCTATAGTTCTTATAGGTTCTAGACAATTAAAAGAGACTGTCGTAAAACTGATTGAGTCAATGTAAAACAAACAATAGTGTAATATATTAAATGAAGAACCTCACAGTAATAGTTAACTATTAATAAGGGTTTTAACTAATACTTATTCTTTAATTTGTTTATACTCGCCCTCTGATTTATCCAATTGCATCTAATAATTTATTACTCACCATAATTTAGGAGAAAATTAACATGAAACACTTTTTTTTATTACTGATGTTTAGCACATTAGCAGTCATGGCAAAAGTACCGACCAATGCCAATGATGTCAAACCGTTATTGCCAGGCATGACAATGCCAGACATGCATGTCTTATCAGTTAAAAATGAAAAAATCGCTATTACAGCACAATCATTAGATAAACCATTTGTTATTACTTTTTATCGAGGCGGATGGTGTCCATACTGTAATACACAATTGTCTCAAATGCGCCAAGCAGAAAAACAATTGTTAGAATTGGGTTTTGATGTTTACTTTATTTCACCTGATAAACCAGATCAGCTAATCGAAAGTTTAAAAGATCAAGACCTCAAAAAAGAAATAAACTATACTTTATTATCGGATCCTAAAATGCAAGTTGCACAGGATTTAGGAATTGCGTTCAAGGTAGATGATGAAACAGTTGAAAAGTATAAAAAATGGGGCATAGATCTTGAGAAAGCATCTGGATATGATCACCATTATTTACCAGTGCCAGCTACATATCTTGTCGGTAAAAATGGAGTCATCCAATTTCAATACGTTAATCCTGATTACTCAGTGAGATTAGATCCCGAAATATTAGTGACAGCAGCAAAAAGTTATCTAAAAACTGAAGAAAAAAGTACTCACAAATGATTGTCCCTAGAATTGGGTTTGTTATTCAGCAAACCCATTTCTAAATAATATATCATCAATTACTTGAACAACAACTTCAGCATTAGAATAATTTCCATTGCCATCTGTCGCCCAATAACTGAAATAATCTGCCCCCAGAAAATCAAAATCTGGAATATACTCGATACTATTATCAGAATTTAAGAAAACACGGCCGTGTTGCGGTTGAACAATGCCATCAATACTCAAATCATCCGAGTCGGGATCACTGTCATTTGCTAATAAAAATATCTTACTGGTTGAATTCAGAGCGGCCATTATTGAATCATCGAATGCTATTGGTTGATTAGACTCAATGTCAATTATGCCTATTTGAATAGCATCAGACCATGCTGAAAATGGGTTGCCAAGTGCTGCATCAACTTGCGGACCTAATAATGTTTTCAATCCTAATTTATGAATTTTTCCTGTTAAACGATCGGAATAAAATTCTTCAACTATAGCATAAGGTGCTCCATTTTCAGTTCTATAATATCCATCTTGAGAGACAATACCAATCATATCGAAACTACTGGTTCCATAAGTATCAGTGCCTGATGGTATAACAATATCACCAATACTGTCTGTTTTGATACCCGTATAATACACACCTGAGCCAGCACTGGTTGCAGGACTTAAATATTCATAAGGATCGCTATTATCTAAATTAACTATAAACCGATTATGTACTATATCATTCATAGAGAAAACTTGATCTAAAAGTGGATCATATTCAACTAATTCAGTTGTGACATTCTCATATGTGACATCAACCAATACATATTGATTGGCTTCTGCTGGAGTAGGTGATGTGAAATGTTTGCCCAATCCTACACCAACTGCCATATCTTTTATGTGTGTGTTGACAATGCTCATGTCAGATGAATTGTTTCCAAAATCGATACCAAATAAAGGCGCTCTAAAACTCTCTGGCGTCATACCTATAATATCAAAATCACTGAGTAAATAGTGAGATGTATATTCAATCGCTGCTCCGGCTTGAACTTCCCAAGCAGTAAATCGTGACAAGTGACTGCGAATATCGTGCTGTTGGTTTGGATTTGCTTTGACCACATAAATTCCTACTGTACTTGCAAAAGATTCGTTATTATCAAAATTAAGAATAGGAGTATCATCTGGATTAGTTAATCGAGGTGCGCGAGCTAATGCCTCAGGAAACATGAATATTGAACCAGGAAAAGACAACATACCCGAACCACGGTGTAAGTAGACATAACCATGGTTGACACTGGCAGCAATGTTATCATTGGCACGAACCATTCGACCTTGAAACCAAAAACCATCTCCTGTTCTACCAATATCAAAAGTCTCTCTTGGGTTGCCATTTTTCGGATTAAAAGCGGAGTTTCCTTCCGCTTTAATGGCCAAATTATTGGTCCAGACTCCAATTTCATTGCCTGTTTCTGCCACAAAACCAGCACCAAAAGTATCATAACTCACATTGTTGTGTAATATGGCATTACTGTCATGATGAACATATCCCCAACCAGGAGAGCCAAAAACTGAATTGCCAATACTTATAGCTGGATTTTTGATATCTTCGACACCTGAACGGTGAAAATGAAATGGATACCTTGCTCGAACATTACTGTCAACTTGCATGTCAACAATGTCATCGGCCTCAAAACTCTCTAAAAACTTAGAGGTTCTGCCCAATTGCCAAAAACTAGCATACCTAACATCCACATTTGCATGGTGAACAAACATCACATGTCCTCTTCTGTGGCGAGGTGTTGATTCTGGGTTTTCTGTCGCAATAGTAATGTTTCTCGAATAATTACCCACAGAGGTTTTTAAATCGACTCTCGGAGTAAAATGATCGTATTGCAAGGGCGTGTCAAAACTTATGACATTTCCTTGAATATCAGTAATGGTGATTATTTCATCTTGAGTTCCATGGTACAAAACTGATTGTGCATCATTGTCCCATTTCCAACCTGAATATTTAGTCCCTGCAAGCACCAATGTATCGCCTACTTGCCAGTTGATCGGTGATTCTGCTAATGTAATTTGTGTGTGCCCAATTAAGGGGTCATTGGCCACTTTAAGATGAGTGGTCTTGACTTCACCATGCATTCGCACTCTTCCCATCGATAAAATCCCACGGCCAAACATAGAAGGATCTCTGTTTAAATCTATGTTTCCATTGTCTACAATTTCGATATGAACATTCACACTTGCCATCACAGGATTGTTCTCGGTGCCTATGATGAGTTCTCCAGTGTGTTCAATCACCAACGTATCAACTCTTAATAAACTGGATTGATTGGGTGAAAATTTTAAGACTCCTCTAGATTCTATGCCACGAATAAGTGTTTGACTTTCTTGGTCATACAACACCCTAATACCATCAGGAATCAAAACCCAAGCATGGTCATTTGGAATGACTCCTGCATCCCATGTTTGAGCATCAAACCATGAACCTGAATTTATAGCCGTGTGGGTAATATCTGAGTCAGAAATTAAACCCAGTATTAATTCTCCATGAGATTGTGCTTTTGCAAGATTGGTATCAAGAAGTGCGAATAAGAGTACAAGTATTAAGTTTTTCATAGATAAGTTCCAAATCATAGGTTAATTATATCTAATAACTAATTGTATGAATGTGCATTAACTCTCAATTTATCAATTGTTTAACCGCTAATCCTTTGAAATAACCACTTATTCAATAACATACACATATTTTTAATGAGACCATAAAATAAACCCACGTTAATTAAATGAGAAAGAATCATGAAAATAAAAACATTACTATCTTTACTTGGACTCCTAATAATAAACTTAACTCAAGCAAAAGATTATAGTTTCGAAGTCATCATTAATGGATCTGGACAACCGATACTATTAATCCCAGGTTTAAGCTCACATGGCAGTGTTTGGAATGAAACTGTTGATAAATATAAGAATAATTATGAGACTCATGCGCTGACACTACCTGGATTCGCAGGTGTCAATCCAATAGATTTATCTGCTGGATTTCTTCACCCGGTCAAGCAAGAACTGTTTAATTATATTGAAAACAACAATCTCAAAAAACCCATTGTTATAGGACACAGCTTAGGTGGATTTCTGGCCATGTTAATGGCTATTGATAAACCCAATCTTTTTGATAAAATTGTGATTGTAGATTCTGCTCCGTTTTTTTCAGCCTTACAAAACCCTTTGGCTACTATCGATTCAGCCAAGGCGATGGCAGAGGTTATGAAAAAACAAATGCAAGAACAATCCAAAGAAATATTGGCTGCCAGTTTAGACATGATGTTACCTAGCATGACCTTGGATCAAAAAAACATTCAAATATTAAAGGATTGGGGATTGAAAAGTGATGGCACCACAGTTTCTCAAGCCATGTATGAATTGATGACTACCGATTTACGCGATCAAATTGAAATCATTGAGTCTCCCGTTTTACTCATAGGTGCTTGGGTTGCCTATAAAAACTATGGTGCAACACATGAAAGTGTTAAAACCAATTATGCTAGCCAGTATAGTAAAATAAGTGATTTTCAGATATATTTAACAGATGTTGGCCATCACTTTATTATGTGGGATGATCCTAAATTCTACTTCAATAAAATAGATGCTTTTTTAAATTAAACAATACAGATTAATGAATACCACTAAAAATAATAATCAGTTCTGGGCTTTAAACATAATCGGTTGGTTTAGTTACCTATTTTTAAGTGGTATTTTTTTCTCTATCATGCAAGGTGGCTTTCACCTTAATACCTTTTATTTACAGTCATTTAGTTTCATTCTACTGATAGTTGGTTGTTATTTTTTACGTCAATTAATTAAGTCCAAGAGTTTACTCAACTCAATTGGATCAATTCATACTATTTTGTTATTGCTCGCCTCCACACTGTTTATTGCGGTTATTTGTCAATTTTTGGTTTCTATGTTTATGATGTACGTGTTAAATATCATGAATTGGCAGACTTATAGTTTCAGTATTTTGGCCATAACAATTTTTCAATCTTGGATCAGTATAATTGGATGGACATTAATCTATTTTATCATTAAACACAAACAAAAGAACCGATTACAAGAAATAGAAAAATGGCAACTAGAAACAGCCCTAAAGGAAGCCGAGTTACAATCTTTAAAAACACAACTCAACCCACATTTTATCTTTAATTGTTTAAATAATATTCGCGCTCTTGCGATTGATGATGGACAAAAAACCAGAGAAATGATTACCCATTTATCTGAAATATTAAAATTCATGTTCCAGTTTAACTTGCAAAAATTAGTGACACTTGATCAAGAAATAAATTATGTAAAAAACTATTTAACTTTAGAGTCAATTCAATTTGATGACAGATTGAAGAGTCAAGTTAATTCAGAGGCCAATTTAGGGCAATGGAAAATTCCACCGATGAGTATTCAATTATTGGTTGAAAATGCCATTAAACACGGTATTATGCACCTTGAAAAAGGTGGAGAAATCATTATAAACATTTCTGGAAATGAGGCTAAATTATACATAGATGTCATCAATGAAGGCCAAATTTCCCTTACCAATAAAAAGGGAATAGGCCTAGAAAACTTAAGAAAAAGATTGGCTATGTTAATATCAGCTCAATCAACTGTTAGGTTAGAACAATTGCCTAAGAACAGAGTAAAAGCTCAATTGGTCTTGATAAAATGAATGAAAAATACACAATAAAAGCTTTGATTATTGATGATTCTCGCTTGGCACGCGTAGAATTAAAACACTTGTTAAAAACACACAATGCCATTGAAGTTATCGGGGAATCAGCTTCAGCAAAAAAAGCCATCTCATTAATTGGAGAAAAAAAACCAGACGTTATATTTTTAGATATTCAAATGCCAGTCATGGATGGCTTTGAACTACTACAACAATTAGACAGTGTTCCTGAAGTTGTTTTTGTGACAGCTTTTGATCAATATGCAGTCAAAGCATTCCAACACAATGCATTAGACTATTTACAAAAGCCCATTGCACCAGCTGACTTGTCTAGAGCTGTTGATAAATTAGAGAATAAAATAGTGAGCAGCATTCCTCAAATTGAATCGATGCAAAGGGTCTTCGTAAAAGATGGTGAAAAATGTTGGTTTATTGAGATTAATAAAATCAAGTATTTTGAAGTTGATGGCAATTACACTACCGTTTTCTTTGAAGATAACCAGCCCATGATCCCAAAAACTTTAAATTACTTGGAGTCCCGATTGGATTCAAAAGTGTTTTTTAGGGCCAATCGTAATCAAATAATTAACATTAAACACATAGAAATAATTGAGCCTTGGATGCAAGGATTTAGAGTGATTCTTAGTGGTGGTAAACACATTGAACTTTCTCGACGTCAAACTCAAAAATTTAAAGAATTAATGAGTTTTTAATCTAACATGGCTTTTAATGCGGCCAAGTGATTTTTCTTCTTTTCTTTAATTTGTTGTTCATCTTGTTTTAGAACTTTACCATATCCACTGATATATCTTCTGGGCAATTCATTTAAAAAACGGCTGGGACCAACATCTAAATTTTCATCTTGGGCAAATCTATTTTTGCGTTTTTTTACATAACTAATGGATAAGTTTTGCATGGCCCGCGTCATTCCAACATACATCAACCTGCGTTCTTCTTCTACCGTCTCTTCCTCAATAGAGTTTTTATGAGGTAATATGCCTTCTTCAACACCTATCATATACACATTTGGGAACTCCAAACCTTTGGCAGCATGGAGTGTCATCATTTGCACTGCATCTTCATTATTGGTGTCTTCTTTACTGGTTTGCAATGTAATTTGTGCTGCCGCATCGATTAAGTTCATGTCTTTAGTTTTGCTAAACGACTGCATCCACTTTTGGAAATCCGTCACTAATTTAGTGCGATTAAATTTGCTGGTTTTATCTTTACTTGTTTGCACTATCCAAGAAATATAATCAATCTCTTTGATAAGTTCATCAACAATGTTACCGGCTTGAACATTGGCCAAAACTTTTTTATGTAAGCGAGAAATATTGTGGTTAAATTCTTTTAATTTTTGTGCAGCTCGCTTGGGAAGATTGTATAACAAGGCATCATTGCCTGATGCTTTAAAATAGCCCATGTGTTTTGATTCAGCATTTTGTGCCAGTTTAGCTAAAGAAGAGGAGCCAATGCCTCGTCTTGGTACATTGACAATTCTTAAAAATGCAGAATTATCTTTAGGGTTGCATAACAGTCTAATATAAGCCATCAGGTCTTTTACTTCGGCAAAATCAAAAAATGACCGACCTCCGCTCATGACATAAGGAATATTTTTGCTACGAAAGGCTTGTTCAATCAATTTAGCTTGGTGGTTTGATCGGTACAAAACAGCATAGTCTGTAAAGTTGTTTTTTTTCAAGACTCTCTGGTAATCAATTTCAGCAGATATTTGTAAGGCTTCTTCTTCTGGTGAATTAAAGTCACTTATTTTGATCAAATCTCCAATCGCCAAATCACTCCATAATTTTTTTTGAAACTCATGCGGATTATGTTTAATAACGTCATAAGCTGCACCTAAAATATTCTGGGTTGAGCGGTAATTTTGTTCCAGTTTAACCACTTTTAATTCAGGAAAGTCCTGTTTTAAAATGCTTAAATTTTCAGCTTGAGCACCTCGCCAACCATAAATTGATTGATCATCATCTCCAACACAAATAATATTGCGGTGTTTTGAAACCAATTTTTTTAACAACAAATATTGGCTGCCATTGGTGTCTTGGTACTCATCAACCAAAACATACTGCATTTTATCTTGCCAGCGTGCTAACACTTCATTATTGGTTTTTAATAAATTCAGGGTTTGTAATATCAAATCATCAAAATCAAGGGCATTAAAATCTATCAAGCGTTGTTGGTACTGTCCATAAACTTGTTGAGCCAATGCAAAACCAGAGCCCAATTCATCGGCCTTCAAACCTTCATTTTTCCAGGCAGATATTTGCCATTGAATGGTATTAATCTGCTCTCTTTTACTGCCTTTGGGCAATAAATCTTTAATAATATTATGAGTTTCTGAACTATCAAAAATGCTAAAACCAAATCGATAAGGCGTGTGGGTTATTTCTTCTCTAATGATCCGCATACCTAAAGCATGAAAAGTGGATATACTTAAACGTTCACCTTCAGGAAGATTAACCATTTTAGAGGCCCTTTGTGCCATTTCTTTAGCGGCTTTATTGGTGAAGGTGATGGCAAATATTCTGTGATGACTAATGCCTTTAAAAGACATTAAGTGCGCTATTTTTTCTGTAATAACGCGGGTTTTTCCACATCCAGCTCCTGCAAGAACCAATAAAGGTCCATCACAATAATGCACGGCAGAATTTTGTTGTGGATTAAGCATCGTTTATGGCAATTATGTTAAAAGGCGTAAAATTATATCAGAACCGATAGTTTCTGAAGCAAGAATCTGGGATAAATAGAAATTATTCATGGTTTAACTTAAAATGTATAGATTAATTATTCAGTGGAATCCATCAAAATGAAAACACATCACATTACTACTCTGCTACTCATCTTGTTTGCAAGCACAGCTTTTACGAGTCAAAACAATCAAAATTTACAGGGAGTTTCAATAGTTATCAATGAATTTCAAGCTGATCCTGCAGCAGGACTTGCTGGTGATGCCAACCGAGATAATGTAAGAGACACATTTGATGATGAATTTGTAGAATTATATAACAACTCAGCTAATTCAATTGACATTTCTGGCTGGACGTTAAGTGAAGAAACGGGTGTTAAACATACTTTTCCTAGTGGCTCCATTGTTGAGGGTAACTGCTCTATTGTTGTTTTTGGTGGAGGTACACCAACAGGAGCTTTTGGGTTTTCTGTCGTTCAAACCGCTAGCTCAGGTAGTTTAGGTCTGAATAATAGCGGTGACTCAATAATATTGAGAAGTGGGCCAACAGATGTGGCAACTTACGTCTATGAAGCTGAAGGTGGCAATAATCAATCACTAACAAGAGATCCTGTGGCCACAGGTCTTTTTATTGACCACAGCATTTCAACAGGTTCAGGTGGTAGCTTATTCTCACCAGGAACCAACACTGATGGAAGTAACTATTCAGGCTGTACAGTTGGTGATTTACCACCTATGGTTTCATCGACTACTCCATCTAATTTAGCCAGTGGTGCAGATGCAGATACCAATATTACAATCAACTTCACGGAAGATGTAACAATAATGCCTAATGCATTTGAAATTGAATGCCAAGGAAACACAGTAACTTGGACAGAGAGTGGCTCAACCGCCTCATCCATCACTTTAGATCCAACTACAGATTTACCATCGGGATTTTGTTCAGTTACAGCACTGGCATCCCTCATTACAGATTTAGACGATAATATCGACCAACTAGATGGCAATGGAGATACTGTTGGCGGCGATAATTACAGTTTTAGTTTTATTGTTGGCGTTCCTGAATTAGAAATCTGGGAAATCCAAGGCGATTCAACAACGTCAATCTATGCTGGGTTTGATGTCAGTACTAAGGGCAATATTGTCACGGCTCTCGATACTTTAGGTTTTTATATGCAAACACCAGATAACCGTGATGATGGCAATATTAATACCTCTAATGGTTTATTTGTTTATATTGATGAAGATCCTACTGGAACCATCAGTGTTGGTGATGAAGTAGACGTTGATGGCCCATTGGTTGAGTTTTTTGAATTAACAGAGTTTTCATTTGCAAATGTAGTTGTTGTCTCCTCAGGAAACCCGTTACCTACTCCAATTTTACTTGACGATAATTTTCCACCCAATGATCCAACTATCGCTCCGTGTTCAACCGATTTAGAAACCCATAAGTACGAATGTTTAGAAAATATGTATTTTGATATGCCACAAGGTTTTATTAGTGCAGGTTCTGCAGCTAGCAATCCAATATTTCCAGGTGCTGATGGTGCTGACGTGTTAGTGAGAGCTGGTTCATCCAGGGCCTTTAGAGAGCCAGGTATTGACTTTCCTGGTGATGCTGGTTTACCTGATTCTCCCGTATTTGATGGCAATCCTGAAATTTTAGAAATGGACATTGATAGTTTAACCCTACCATTGACGACTTTTGCTGGTGGAACTGAAGTTTCGATCAAAGGTATATTTGGTTTTGAATTTGATGAATATGAAATTTGGCCATCTGAAATTACTGTTATTAATGAAAATGTAGTCCCAGGTTCGGTTAGAGACAATTCAGCAATGGAAGTCACTGTAGCATCGGCTAATTTATTTAGATTTTTTAATGATGTTAATGACCCGGGTCAAGCTGATGATGATACTGTTCTGACTACCCAAGAATACCAACTGCGATTAACAAAACTGTCTAAATATTTTCGAGAAGATTTAAAAGCACCCATGATAATTGGTCTGCAAGAAATTGAAAACATAGATGTATTAAATGATTTAGCCACACAAATTGAAGCAGACGGTGGACCAGCGTATACAGCTGAACTGATAGAAGGCAATGATATTGGAGGTATTGATGTTGGATTTATGTACCAAACAGAATTGGTGTCTTTAAATAAACCCATTGAACAATTAGGTGATAACGAAACACAAAGCATAAATGGTTTTACATTACACGACAGACCACCTTTGTATTTAGATGCTGATGTGACTCTAAACAACACAACCATTACAGCCCATGTTTTAGTGGTTCATTTTCGTTCACGCAGTGGAATTGATGGTTCAGAAAGTACCCGCATTCGTCAAAAAAGATTTGAACAAGCCATTTCAGTAGCCAATATGATTGATAATATTCAAACCAATAATCCGAATGAAGCGATCATAACTTTGGGTGATTTTAATGCTTTTAATTTCACAGATGGCTATGCTGATATTATTGGTCAAATCACAGGAACTGCCAATGAGACCGAAAATGAATATTATCAAACACCTATTTTTGAATCTGCACCATTAACCCAAGCCATAGATACATTACCAATTGAAGAACAATATTCGTTTGTATTTGGAGGCAGTGCACAATTACTAGATAATGCGCTGTTAAACGATGAGGCTTTATTAATTATGAATGAAATACAATTTGCACGGGGTCAATCAGATGTTAACTTTAGTTTTGAAGATGACTTATCTTCATTAAGAGTCAGTGATCATGATGGTTTTGTCCTATATTTAAGTAATGATGTTATTTTTATTAATGGTTTTGAATAAGGCATAATGAAAAATATATTTGCACGTACACAATTTCTAAAATCTGCCTATAAAGTGTCTCAACTTCCTCAAGATACTGGGTTAGAAATTGCTATTGCGGGCCGATCAAACGCTGGAAAATCAACTACTTTGAATACCTTGGTTGGTAATAAAAAATTGGCCAAGGTCAGCAAAACACCTGGACGTACACAATTATTAAATTGTTTTGATTTGGGTGACAATATGAGGTTAGTTGATTTACCCGGTTATGGGTTTGCCAAGGTTCCGAAAAAAGTTAAAGCCCACTGGCAACATGAAATTAATTTATATTTACAACAACGAAAAAGTCTCATTGGTGTCGTTATCGTCATGGACATAAGACATCCATTAAAAGAATTTGATCAACAATTTTTACATTGGGCGGATCAATCTGGACTTTATTCGCACGTTTTACTCAATAAATCTGATAAGTTCAAATCTGGAAAACGTAAAGCTGCGTTATTAGAAGTTAAAAGAGAAATGAAAAATATTTCACGCACATCGACCATACAAACTTTTTCTGGTTTGAAGAATGAAGGCATTCCTGAATTATCTGCCACTTTAATGTCATGGTACAACGATCCAAGTGTAGCCGACTTGGGTGATGATGAAAATGATGAATTTATTGATGAAGAAAACTAGAGAGTAATTACTATTATGTCGATAACGTGTCTCCAAGGCATGTTGACTATTGAAACCTTTTTCGATAGCAACAAACAGCCTAAACTTTTATTAGAACAAGACGTCATCAAAAACTTAAACATTCAAATTTCAAAAGAATTACAAAGCATTATTCCAAATTTAGATGATTCTAGTTATGCCATTGTTGGTGCATTATTTCAAAGCAGTGAGATATTACAACCTGGTTTTCCAATTCACTCGCAATTACGACAATATGCCAATGCCGCTCTTAAAGGTGAAAACAATCGACGTAACCAATTAATTATTGGTGCAAACGATAACAAATTGCCCAAAGGATTAAAACGCAACAGTAATGTACAAATAACCCCATTGTTGTTAATGCCTTTTGTCATAATAACAGAGAATCAAGAAACCAAAGATGTTTTCGAAAAACAACTCATGCACAAAGGCATGGGTTCAGTTGATCTATTAAAACAAATGCAAATTGCTCTCGGGATAAAAATTAGGCATATTAATTTTATGAGCATGCTAGATTTAGCCGCCATGATGCATAACCATTTACAAATGGCAGGCTTTGAACCGTTGTGGAATATTTTAGAACAGTCTTTGTTTAATGACAATCCAGAAACTAAAGCCGTCACACGTCAACACAACGAATTTTACTTGTCTAAAAAAATCGTATTCACTCCTTTTTTCTCTTATAAAGTCTGGACAAGTTATGGACCAGGTAAAGATCTGGCTAACAAAGAAGAGTCCTACTTACATTATACCCAAGTTCAAAGACAGCATGTTGCTACATTAAAAGAGCATGGTATTGACATCAGACAGTTCGTACCCACGCCTGAAATATGGCCTACAAACCCAGATCACATTTGTTTTGCCACACTGGATAATTCTCGCATAGACAGTGATTATTATCACGAAGTATTGTCCCCTTTGAGCAA
>JBGCFT010000073.1:0-5378 GCA_045107085.1 Marinicellaceae bacterium
AATCAAGCACTAAGGTTAGAAACTACCCAAGGTGAAAATCAATCCGTTGACTTAATTTACGTGAGAAAGAAAAAATAGAGAAAAATTCTTCTAGAAATAAATTCCACGTAAGCCGTGAAGCGGTAAGTATCATGGATGATACGCATCAAATTTGTCCAATTAAGCTAAAATTTGCGTGTGCTATTGCCAATAATTTTAGCAAAAAGTTGGTGAATATAATCATTTTTTATTCTTCACACTAGTTATTTATGCAAAGATCTCTATAACATTATATAAATTTATATAATCACAAAAGTGACAAATCATGGTCATCAATTATTACTTTTTGTTAGAACTCCATCCTTACAGTGTAAAACTTACATGATAATGTAAATTAATTTACATTTAATTACATTTGTCTGATATTATATGTATTAGAATGCGCTTTGACTAAATTATTTAAGAATCCAAAATAAGGTAAAATTAGATGACTAATACAAAATTAAAAGCACTTGTAGTTGAAGATAGTATTGTAACACAAAGATTAATATCAATTTTTTTAACACGAATGGGATTTGAGGTTGTTTTTATTGATAATGGTGTTGAAGCATTAAAGTTATTAAAAGAAAATCATTTTGACATTATCTTTTTGGATGTCATTATGCCTGAGGTTAGCGGCTACTCTGTTTGTAAATTTATTAAATCTTCTATGGCAACAAAATCAATTCCTGTTATTATGTTGACAAGCAAGGATGGAATGTTCGATAAAGTAAAGGGAAGAATGTCAGGAGCAGATGTATACTTAGTTAAACCAATTAATCATAGGGAATTAGTTAAAGCGGTTAGTAAATTTTATCCTATTTCAAATGGAGAACTCCAAATCAGTTATAAAAAAGAAGATAATATTTCAAAAGAAAATCCTTCTATGCAACATTATCCAAAACCAAATGTCGAATTTCCTAAAAAAGGAGGTTCGCAAAAAGATCAAAACACAAATAAAATTATTAGCATTGCTGATACCATTCGAAAATCTAGAATTAATTGAAATATAAATTAATTTTTAATTTACACTATTCAAATCAAACGAATATGTTTTATTCGTTTGTAATTTTATTTGAATTAAATATCATCTATATAATTATAAAAATGTATTAATAAACATCACTAAAGGAAAAAAAATGAGCTTAAAAATATTAGTAGTTGACGACTCTCAAACAGACAGAGATAAACTTACTTCAATAGTAAATTCTAAAGGTTATATGGTAGTTACTGCCAATACTGGAGCAGAAGGTATAGAATTAGCAAAAAAAGAAATGCCAGATTTAATATTTTTGGATATTGTTATGCCTGGAGAAAGCGGATACGGTGCTTGCAGAACAATTAAAAAAGATCCAATCACAAAAGATATTCCAGTTTACTTTGTTACCAGTAAAAATCAAAAAGCAGATCATGTCATGGGTGGTATGCAAGGTGCATCAGGCCATATTGGAAAACCGTTTTCAGAAGATGAAATATTGCAAGTTTTAGCAAAATTCTAATATTTTTAATCGATATTGTTAATTAAAAGAAAGAGGATTTTTTAGTGGATCAAATAAATAATGATTTAATTGAAAGTTTAAATTATAAACTGGATATTGAATCTAAATTAGAAGAAAAACAATACGAAAAAAACATCAGGTATAGTTTTAATTTGGGTAATATTGGCTTTATTCTCCCAAAAGAATTAATTTGTGAACTCATAGAAAACCCAACCTTTACCTATATTCCTAAGATGCCTAAGATTGTTCTTGGCTTATGCAATGTTAGGGGAAATTTGGTTCCTGTAATTAATTTACATAATTATTTTAAATTAGAAATTCAACTTAATAAATTCTTGCTTGTAATGGGGCAAGGCCAAAACGCTGTAGGTGTATTGCTAGATGTACTACCTTTTTCAGTGGATGAGGATGAGTTAGATGAAATACATAATATTCCATCTCTTCCTGGAAATCTAGATCAGTTTGTTTTTAAAGCTTTTCACAATAATGACAGTATTCTGATTGAATACAATCATGAAGAGTTATTTAAATCATTGTGTAAAAACAACTAGTCCAAAAGAGGTATCAATAGACTATGAATATACGCCAGAAATTATTGTTAGCAACATTATTGTTAACTATCGTACCAGCCATTATTATTTCGGTGATGATTGGGTATTTTAGTATCGTCAACTCAAACAAATCATTAGAAGCAGAAGCAAGAGAGAAATTGATTGGGGTAAGGGACTCTCAAAAAAATGCGATTGAAACATATTTTGAGTCATTAGGTAAGGATTTGTCAGTCATGTCAGATAACTTGATGGTTATAGAGGCGATGAAACAATTTAATCAATCTTTTGGTGAATATGATCCAAGTTTAGTTGAGGGCTCTCAAGAAAGTAGTGCTCTGCAAAGGTATTATAGAGATGAGTATCTAGCTCAATACAATACAAAAAACACAAAAGAACTAAATGTCATGAATCTTTATAATGGTTTGTCTCCTGAAGCCAAATATTATCAAGAACAATACATTGCATTTAACCCAAATCCTTTGGGATCAAAAGATTTGTTAGATCGTGCAAATGACAACAGTAATTATTCAATTAACCATCAAAAATACCATAAAGTATTCAGAGATTATCTGAATACCTATGGTTTGTATGATATTTTCTTAGTAGAGCCAATTTCTGGCAATATTGTCTACTCTGTATTTAAAGAATTAGATTTTGCCACATCTCTTAAATTTGGACCATATAAAGATAGTGGTTTAGGACGTGCTTTTGAGCAAGCAAATAACGGATTAAACAACACAGTATATTTTGAGGATTATAAGCCATACTTACCTTCTTACAATGATGAAGCAGTATTTGTAAGTACGCCAATCTATGAGAATCAAGTGCTGATTGGAGTACTGGTATATCAAGCACCAATTGATGCAGTAAACAACATTATGACCTTTGACAAATTATGGAAAGAACGGGGCATGGGCGAGTCGGGTGAAACTTATTTAGTGGGCCCAGATGGACTTTTAAGAAATGACTCAAGGTTTTTGATTGATGATAAAGCCAACTACATATCAGCACTACGCACATCTGGAGTGAGTGCAGAAGTCTTAACAGAGATTGAAAGTAGAGAAACATCAATAGGTTTACAATCAGTGGATACAATAGCTACAAAAAATGCGTTTAACAATCAAACAGGTTTTGATATTTTTCCCGATTATCGAGGGGTTCCAGTGCTCTCTGCTTTCACTCCTATAAGCGTTTTTGACACCAAATGGGCATTAATGTCGGAAATTGATGTTGAAGAAGCATTCGCTGCTTCAAAAGCATTAAGAAATACAATTATTTGGATTGCTTCTTTGGTAACGTTATTCTTGATTTTATTAGGAGTTTTGGTTGCCTTGAGATTTGTAAAATCACTGTCTGTTCCAATTGCAGAGCTGGATGATACAGTAAGAAAAATATCTGAAGGTGACAATGAAGCAAGAGCTGAAATAACTACCCAAGACGAATTAGGCAAATTAGGAGAAGCATTGAATAGCTTGATGGATGAAAAAGTTGCAAGTTTGATCCTTGTAGAAAAAGAAAATGAACAACTTAATAACTCAGTAATTAACTTACTGACTGCATTGAACAAAATTACCGATAAGGACTTTTCAGTCAATATTCCAGTGTCTGAAGATATTATTGGAACAGTTGCGGCATCATTAAATACACTAACTAAAGAAACCTCAGAAGTTTTGAAAAATGTATCGCACATTTCAGATCAAGTATTAGATGTTTCTTCAAAAGTACAACAGACATCTAATGAAGTAATTGATGCAGCAACACAAGAAAGAGAACAGGTATTACTAACGGTTAACTCATTGGATGTTTCATCTGCAAACATTACTAATATTTCACAAGAAGCAAATAATGCCAATGAATTAGCTGAAACCACGATTCAGAAAACTAAACAAGCATTAAAAACAGTACAAAATTCTAATGCTGGTATTAACACTATTCGAGAAACGATTTTCGAAACTGAGAAAAGGATTAAACGACTGGGAGATAGATCTCAAGAAATTAGTGGTATCGTTAAATTAATCAATAACATTGCTGAGCGAACACATATTTTGGCATTGAATGCATCGATGCATGCCGCATCAGCTGGTGAAGCAGGTCGTGGTTTCGCAGTTGTAGCCGATGAGGTACAACGTTTAGCAGAAAATGCGAAAGATTCAACTGAAGAAATTTCTACATTAGTTAACAGTATTAGAACTGAAACCACCGATACAGTAAATGCGATGAATAACGTAATATCTCAAGTAGCGAAAGGTACAGAGTTATCAGAAAATGCAGGAGCTGCAATGATTGAAACCAATGAAACAACTGAATCATTAGTAAACTTAGTTAAATTAATCTCTGAAAAAGCGAAGCAGCAAGTGATTGCTTCTGATGAAATTAAAGGAATGGCTAAAAAAATTGAATTGAGTACTCAGAATACAGAAAAATCATTAGATGATCAAAAAATATCTACTGATAGCCTAGTACAATATTCAACTAACTTAAGAGAGTCGGTTGATGTATTTACTCTGCCTGAGTAACCATAAAGATGAGCTTTGAATTTTATTTTATGCAATACGATGATACTTACATTTTTTTAGAGGATAACAATTTTGAATGATTTAAACGTTCAAGTGCATGAACTAGAAGTTGATTTATCTAACTTATTTGAACTTTTATTGGTTGGTAACTTTAATGAAGATACTGATTTTATAAAGCAAGTCAGCGATAAATTTAATACTTTAATAGCTAAGCTTTCTAGTTCAAAACTGGAAGGTTTAGCCCATTATTTTGGCTGTTTACAGGATAATTGGGAAAGAGTCGAAGATTATAAAAATGAACACTTTGATTCTATTCAAAATTGTATTATGCACAGTCTCAGCATGTTTGATCCTGAAATTGATTTAGAGTTTTTAGATCAAATTGAAAAGGCTTTTAAAACGTGGTCTTGGCCATCAGACCTTTCATCAGAAATCATCAAAGAAATGATGACAAATATGAAGACTGATATGAATCTCTTAATTAATCATGTACCAGACTCTTGTCAACAATCAGAATCTTCTTCGGCTAATGAGTTAGAAGCAGCGGCTTTAAAGGAACTTGAATCTGCTTCAGTTGAAGAATTAGAAGCAGCGGCTTTAAAAGAACTTGAATCTGCTTCAGTTGAAGAGTTAGAAGCAGCAGCTTTAAAAAAACTTGAATCAGCTTCAGTTGAAGAATTAGAAGCAGCAGCTTTAAAGGAACTTGAATCAGCTTCAGTTGAAGAATTAGAAGCAGCGGCTTTAAAAGAACTTGAATCAGCTTCAGTTGAAGAATTAGAAGCAGCGGCTTTAAA
>JBGCFT010000074.1:0-5103 GCA_045107085.1 Marinicellaceae bacterium
AGAACGGATAATAAAATTGAACATGTGTTGCTTATTTAGGTCTGATTTATATCTAACTTGATAAGTATATTCATGAAATTCATAGTCAATGCACCGCGTTTTTTTGTCTGTTTTTTAATATTTGTAATCTTTTCAAACGCAACTTCTCAGACATATTTCCTTGATAAATCCACAGCATCAAATAATAGTAAAACCCTCAATTTTACCTCGGGGATCAGATCAATATATCATGACAGTAAAGGTCATTATTGGTTTGGGAGCCATAATCAAGGTGTGGCATTATTTGATGGAAAGCAATTCACTTATTTCACGGTCGAAAATGGATTAAGTCACAATCAAGTCAGATCAATCCAAGAAGCCGATGATGGGAGTATTTGGTTTGGTACGGGCCAGGGCGTTAGTCGTTTCAAAAATAATGAAATGAATAGTTATCTATTAGATAAAGGTGTGAAAAATGCCATAGCATCCTATCCGGGAGTTGTTAACAAATCACAAAACGATTATTTGTGGTTTAATGCCGGAACCAAATCTGGAATTTACAGGCTTAACAATGGAGGGCTGAACTATTTGGCTTTCCCTGTAGAAAAGGATAATCATGCTTTTCAACCTTGCGCCACCACTGATCATCATTACAGTTCAAATGGTGATTTATGGATTGCAACATATACCGCAGTGTTTAAATATAATGGTTTAAGTTTCATGATGATTGATGATAAATTACTGGGTTATAAAGTACCTTCACTGCATGTCAGAAGTATATTGGAAGATTCTAAAGGCAGAGTCTGGATTGGAAATAATGGTATAGGCGTTTTATTAAAAGAAGGGGATAGTATTAGTCACTTTTCTGATGATAAAGGCCTTATTCATGGAAAAAGTACAAGAAATGGAAGTCCATCCCCAGAGGGCACACTTGAGCATGTCTTTAGTATTGAGGAAGATAGCCTTGGTAATATTTGGTTTGGTGACAGGGATACAGGGGCGTGGATGTATGATGGTGAAAAAATGATTAATTTTGATAAGAAAGATGGTTTGTCCAACAATTTCGCACAAATAATTTACAAAGATAAACATGGAGGTCTATGGTTGGGTCTGGCTGATGGCGGCGTCTATTTATTTAATGGAGAATCTTTTGAAAGAAAGTTTGTAACCAAATAAGCAACTTGATTCTATTTAAAAATTTTTAATTCTAAGATGGTGTAGACATCAGTCTAAATCATTTTCTCTTACTGGTTTTTTTTGTAATTTTCGCTGTAGTGTTCTTCGATGCATGCCCAATTGTTCTGCGGCTTTACTGATATTGCCTTTGTTTTCTGCTAGAACATTTTGTAGGTGTTCCCATTCTAACCTTTTTACAGGCAGTGGTTTGCTTGGAATTTTAACCTCTAAATCAACAGTGTTTTGTTGCAAAGCTTTTAATATGGTGTCCACATCTCTGGGTTTTGTTAGGTATTGAATAACACCCATTTTAATCGCTTCTACCGCTGTAGCAATACTGGCATAACCTGTTAAAATGACGATGTGAATTTCAGGCAATTTCTCAAGTAGCATTTGACAAACTTTTATGCCAGATTCATGTCCAATGCGCAAATCTACAACAGCGTAATGTGGTAGCCAATTTTGAATGATTTCAAGAGATTGTTTAAAATTATTGGCTTGTTTTGTCTTAAACTCTCTTTTTTCAAGTGTATTGGCCAGAACTTGACAAAACACCTCATCATCATCAACAAGTAGTATGCGCTTATTCATGATTAACTAGAGGTAATTGAATACGTAAATTAGTCCCTTGGTCGCTAGATTCAAGAAAATTCATATCGCCAGAGAAACGTTTAATGGTTGTTTTCGCTAAAAATAAACCCAAACCCAAACCAAACTCTTTATTTGATTGTTGAGCTGGTTCAATATTTTTAATTAACCCTTCACCGTTATCAACAATATTGATAAATAAACTATGAGGATTGCTGCTGGTCTTAATCATCACATTTGTGGCTTGTGATTCTATGGCATTATTTATAATATTGACAAGGGCTTGTACCAAGGTTTTATCAGTGTGTAATTTTCTATTTTGGTCGTGATTTGTGTACCATTTTAATGGACTTGAATCTGTGGTAATGATTCGATTTTTAACACTTTTTAGTAAAGCATCAATGGTCGTTAAGGAACCACTTATCGCTTGTGTGGTTCCAGTTGAGGCAGTGATGTTTGTTAAAGATTCTTTACACCTAGAGATTTGTGCTTCTATAATATTTAACAGCTTATGGTGTTGTTGAATGGAATCGTCGTTTAATAATTCTTTGGCGATAATGTTGATTGTTGCCAGCGGTGTGCCTAATTCATGCGCTGAACCAGTGGCTAAAGTGGCCAGTGCTAGCATTTTGTCATTTTCAGCTTGCTCGGCATTTGCTTTAAGAAGGAGATTCTCCTTAAGCCTAATATTTTTCATTAAACTGCTAATCACCCATGAAATTAAAACAGACAATACAATAAAGCCTAACCACATTCCAATCAAATGCTGGCCATAGCTGGTAGAGTGATCCATGCTATGGTTCATCTCCATTGCATTATGGTTTGACGATTCAATGGGCTGGAAGAATTTAATTAACAATGTATACGATATAATGGAGTATGCGGTAATAATCCAAGTGTATTTTTGAGACAAAACGGTTGCAGAATATATAATCGGAACAATTAAAAACCATGTAAAAGGATTGCTTGCACCACCTGTTAAATAGAAAAAAAGTGTGAGTTCAGTGACATCAATAATTAAGTGAATAAAAAGTAATTTGTGTGTAAGTTCAGACTTTATTAACCACGTGAGTAAGTTAATTCCAAAATAAACTAAAGTCAAAACAATCACCAAAAAAGGGTAATGAATGTTCCAAATAACACTACTTAAAACCCACAATAATAATTGACCAAAAATTAAAAAATTTCTGATCCAAAAAAATGTATGTTTACGAGAGTTAAATTGCATAATGTCCTATTTTAAACCAATAGTTGTTTTTTTGGGTCAAACAATGTAAGACTGCGACAATTTGTCGCAATTACATCGCAATTGACTGGCTCTATAGTGTGCGCGATTCAAAACGATAAAACAACATGCATAATAAAAATCTCGGACTCAGTTTCATCACTTTATTTTCTTATCAGGTCATTGCCAATTCTAATGAAGGCAGTGATATAGAACAACTTGATGATGTTGAAGTTGTGGAGCAACATGAAAACCGAGAGATGACAGTTCAATTATTACCAGAAAAAGCACAGAGCATAATTGATACACCTGATGTGTTAAAGAAAATGGCAGGTGCAAATGTCAACCGCAATGGACCTTTGTCCGGATTGGCGCAATACCGCGGACTATCAGGTGCGCGTGTTAATGTTCAAATTGATGGATCTAATATGCAAGAATCTTGTTCTAATTCTATGGATGCAGCTATGAGTCATGTGCCAGCCAGTATGGTAGATGCCGTTGTCTTAAAAAGAGGCGTTGCACCTGTGAGTTCAGGCATTGAAACCATTGGCGGCAGTATTTTCGTGTTACCAAAGAACATAAAAGGATCTTCGGAAGATTTTGAATTTGATGCAGAGATTAGTGTGGGTTATCGTTCAGTTAATTCGGGTCAAAAAGGTTCTGTTTTGCTTTCGGCGCAATCAAATACACACAACTTTTACCTTGGTGCCAATACAGAAAAAGGTGATAGTTTTGATTACAAAGGAGGTGTTAACTTTAATACGGAATACGATCGAAATTTTTATCTATTAGGCTATAATTATGCTGATGAGACTCAAAATTTTGAGTTTAAATTCAATTATAATGATACAGGAAAAACTGGTACACCGTCTCTTCCAATGGATATTGTATATGCAGAAGGCGGAGTTTCTGTACTAAAGTACCAAAATAAATTTCAAGAAAACTGGCAGATTAGTACAGAATTTTCACATCAAAATACCGATCATTTAATGAGTAACTATTTATTTAGAAATGCTCAAAATCGAAGAGACTCATTCACAGCAGTCAACAGTAATGCTTTTTCATTTTTATTTGATTCAACTATTTCTATTGGAGAACTATCATTTGGATTTGAAACTGACAGCACTGGTCATCAGGCTGATATTTCTAGTCCTGATAATGCCATGTTTGCAATCACAAACTTTGATACAAAAAAAGACCGAAACAGTATTTTTATTGAGTTAGATTCAGAACTAAAAGAAAATTTTGAATTATCCAGTGGTATCAGATTGACTCAAGTCGACATGAATGCAAACGAAGTGATGTCATCGGTGGCTATGATGGATACAGCCATGGGACAAATGCACAGAATGTTACAGAACAATTTCAATGCAGCTGATAGATCTGTAACTGACAACAATGTGGATTTGTCATTTAATTTAACCCATGAATTAAATGATAATCTGTCATTTGAATATGGATTAGGATATAAAACTCGCTCTGCCAGTTATCAAGAGCGCTATTTGTGGTTACCCCTTGAATCTACAGCGGGTTTAGCTGATGGCTTTCAATATTTGGGGAATATTAATCTAAATCCTGAAAAAGCCACGCAATTTGAGTTAGGTTTGACCTATGAAAACGATAAGTTACGATTTGCACCGCATGTTTTCTATCACCAAATAAATGATTACATCCAAGGCACGCCAACTGCTAATCCTAATATTTTAAAGTTTAACAATGTAGATGCCAAACTTTATGGAGCTGATCTTGAATTCAGTTATCAGTTGAGTGAAAACATAGCCTTTAACAACGTGACCAGTTTTGTCAAAGGTCAGAGACGAGATATTGATGATAATTTATACCGCATTGCGCCATTAAATACCCGATTAGAATTAAATTACGGATTGAATAACTGGAAATTGAGCAGTGAACTCGTGGCATATAAGTCACAAAATAATGTTTCTTTGACCAATAGCGAGCAGACTACTGCTGGATATGGTGTAACAAATTTAGCTGCAACTTATAATTTTAATAACAGATCCAATATTGCTTTTGGTGTGAACAATGTATTTGATAAAAAATTCAATAATCACCTCAATGGCTATAACCGCAATAATTTAAATTCAGATGTAGGATTTGACCCTAATAATCCACGT
>JBGCFT010000075.1:0-4897 GCA_045107085.1 Marinicellaceae bacterium
TGTCACATCATCATTCGCAAACATGACAATCTCAGTATCACTTACTTGCCTTTGCTCTAACCAGTCAATACCCTTCTGTAAGCTACCAGCCCACCACCAGTCGCCATCACCTTTAATGATTTCTGAATTACCAATTCGAGACTTAACCATTTGATCAGTACCATCAATAGATCCATCATCAATCAAAATTAATCGATAATTCAAATACGATTGCACCTCAAGGCATTGAATAAAACGCTCGGTTATCTGACGTCTATTGTGAACTGGCAATAAAATGTTAACTAGTGAGGTCATACTTTTTTCAGTATAAATACAAAATTATCACCCAAGCCTAAACTATCAAATAATCGAGTAATTAAATGGTTTATTTTTGTCCTATGCAATAAAGAAAATAATCGAATTATTACCTTTTTGAAAAAAATCGATTCTACTTCTTTTTGTAACCAAAAATCTGAGCTATGACCTTGTTGAGGGTATGTTATCAAATGTATCCATTGATATAACAACCACTCTGAATTAGTAATTGTTTTAACTGAAACCACTTCCATTCCAGCTTGCTTTGCAGCTAGTTTCATTGATTTCCGAGAGAAAAATTGCAAATGATATGGAGCATGCCAATTAATCCAACGTGTACCAAATAACTTAGCACCCCAACCATTTGCATTAGGTGTACTCAAAATAGCCGTACCACCAGACTTCAACACTTTTGCTACTCCACGTAATGTAGTTTGTGGGTCTGTTACGTGTTCAACTACTTGATCCATTGTCAAATAATCAAAAAAATCCGGCTCATAAACTTGATCATCAAATAGGCCTACATGCACCTTGAAACCAAACTTATCAATAACACGCTGAATATTTTCATCAGCCTCAACTCCATACACATCACACCCTCTTGCAACATGGTACCCAAGGGACTGACCAAACCCACATCCAATATCAAGGATACGCACGTTTTTTGGCACCCAGCGAAAAGCGGAGCTTTTCAAACCATTGAACCAAGAGACAAATCCAATTTCCCCTGAGTGTGGCTTATAGCTTTCAATATCTATGTTTTTACGAGGGTAATAATTAGTATACAGATTAGTCAGCTGGCTTGAGGTAAATTCGTAATCTAAGAATGCATGATCACACTCAAGGCATTTCATTATTGCAAATTGTCCAGGATAACTATAACGGTCATCATGCGTCTGCAAAATAGACTTAATTTCAAGGTTATTACATATAGGGCAACTCATTTTTTCAATACAATCAAGCTATGGTCAGGTCCAAATGATGGCAACCCTGCATAATTCATTCTTATAAGACTTCTAACAACTCCACGAAAGATTTGAAAAACAGGGTATTTATAACCAGGAGAAGCATATGTTGGCATCCATTTTTCAATTTGAAACCCCGAGTAACCAGAGAAATACCTTTTTGATGGGAAAACGATGTGTTCAGGATATTGGGTATACCACCAGTGTGATCCAGCTAACATTGAGCTCAAGGAGCTAATATTGCCAGTTAAGATTACTAGTCTGCCTTTCTCAGTAAGTTTCTCACGACATATCCTCAGAAATTCTGGAACATCATACAAATGTTCGACCAAATCAAATGCAGTAATAACATCATACTTACCAGGGCATTCTTCGAAAGTTGAATAAGCATGATGTCCCTTATTAACTATTAAACCTCGGCTTGTAGATGAAAACTCTAATCCTGATGTATTACAGCCAAACTTATGTGCAAAATCAAGTAGTTCACCTGTATTGCACCCAACATCCAACACCCTGCCCTTGTTTTTAAAAATTTGAGCCATAATATTAATCACATTTCTCATTTTGTTTTGGTCAAATGCGAGTGTTGACCATCGATCACCAGCTTGCCCAGATGAATAAAGTATTTCGGCTGTATTCTCATCGAGAGAGTTTTGCACAAAACAAGACAAACAATGCCTACACCTCCACAGCTCTGGAGTATGAGTGAGTTCAATTTCATTTGTGGAAAATATTACAGGTTTTCTATAAGCAATATTTCCAACAAAGTGTAAATTTCTCGATCTACAAAGAGGACAGCTATCCCACCTAAATTTATTCATTATTAGTCACAAAGAGCAAAGAAAATATATATTATTTATGGGCTTTAAACTAGCGAGCTAACTGAGGCTATTACATTAAAACCACCCTCTGAAGGTAGGTTATCTATTGATTCCGATATATTCTTTATTCTTACAAAGCCTTTCTCTGAATAAAACTCATATCCTATTTCCTTAAGTTTAGAAAGAATATCCATCATGTTATCTCCACGCATTTTTGTCCAAGTTGGAGCTACCTCCATAATTAAAATAGGTTTAAACCGACTTAGGGTACCAAGTGCACCACGAATTACTTTACCCTCAAAACCATCTACATCCAATTTGATTAAATCAATACGGTCTATTTGGTGGTTTGAAACATAGTTATCTAGTGTTTCCATGCGAATTTTGACATGCTCACACTCATCCCACCAACCACCATCAATTTTCCCATCTTCCCCTACACCAGATTTTGAACCTAATTTAAAGCTAGCTCTAAAACTCATTTCAACTTCTTGTTCATTTATATCGCTTAATGCGATGGTCTCAAGAGTAATGTTATTAATATTATTCAATTCAAGGTTACGTTTAAATTTATTTACAGCCCATGGCACGGGCTCGAAAGCGTAAACCTGACCCTCTACACCGACAAAGCTTGCAATAGGTAATGAATGGCTACCCACATTAGCACCAATATCAATCACGGTATGCCCTGACTTGCAAAGAGCTTTCAATGCTTGACTAGTATCTGGTTCACGCGAACCCTTATAGTACATTGCGTTATCAATTGCTTCTTCTAAATCCAATTCATAATTAATACCATCAATTCTTTTAATTACGATACCTGAATTTATAAAACCTATATAAAATTTCTCAAGCAGCAAGTTAAAAGGCTTTATAGGCATTCGTCTATAAAGCTTAGCTAGCAATTTTACTATTTTTATTACGAATCCTTTAAAACCCATAACTTAAACCCTTGTCAAATTAAAAATTAATACACTTAAGTCAACTAAAAGAAGCATGCAACCTTATCTTTAAACATTTCATATTAACTTCTTTTAAAGACAGCCTGCATTTGACTTTTTATCTCTTTATTAGTAATACCAAACCATACAAAAGGTATAACTTGTGAAACAAGGGCTGCAATTGCAGCGCCCCTTATTGACCACATTGGGATTAATAAAAAGCAACTAATGATATTTACAACTATCGCCATAAAAGTAAAGCGAGGCATAAGATAAAGTAAGCCTTCAGACAAAAGCCATTTACCAAAAATAGAAGAGAAACAGATGATCAAAAAAATCCATATATATATTTGTAACACTTGGGAAGATCCTACATATTGATTGCCATATAAAAAATGAATGATTGATATAGAAAAACATGAAATAACTACACAAACAAACAAACCCATAATAAGCATAGATTTATAAAATTTAGATAATCTTCTCTTGTAAATGTGATCGGAATGCTTTTTTGCGTTTAGTATTGCAGGAAACAATGAGTTAGTTAACAGCATCGGTATAAAGTAAAGTGATGTAGTTAGCCTAGTAGCTGCTACATATAAGCCGACTTCTTGCACACCCAACATCTCTTTAATAATCACTCGATCGATACTTGAGTAGATTGACACCATTATACTAGAGATAATTAAGGGTCTAGCGCTTGACAATAACTCTTTGGCAATAGCCTTTTCAAACTGAAAGTAAAAAGCCTCGTCCTTTTGTTTAGAATATACATATACTAATGCCACTGCCAAGATAAATTGATCAACAACACTTATCACTACAAACCAAATTAGATCCGCCCCTATTAATACTAAATAAACTTTAAACAGCGATGAAAGTAGTAATTGTGACATTTTACTAAGTGAGACAAACTTAGAAAGGACTTTAGATTGGAAATAAAAATCAATCACATCGAATGACTGGAAAATGATGCCGCTAGCAATAATAATGATATATAGATTTGTTGTATCATCGTTACTAGTTAATTGCATAGCAAAAATAAGAACAGCAATTGAAACTAACGCACCTGTGAGTTTAAGCCAAAAAGCCGTGCCTAAATAAACGGCTTGCTTTTGTGGGTCATTTACAAGGTTGCGAACCATAATTCCATCTAATCCTAGCTTGGCAATACTTCCAAATATTGCAACAAATGCTAAGGCATAGCTAAACACTCCAAACTTTTCAGGACCTAAATAGCGTGCTATCCAAATACCTACTAGTAGGCCAGTTGACATCCGCAGCAACTGCTCACCAAACATCCAAGATGTGTTTGCAAAGTAACGTTTAAAACCGGTGTGAGACTTCACAGACCTAAATAAACACTTTAGTTTTAATAACAAAATAACATGCCTATAGAAAGTAGGTTTTATTTGGCACTAGTTAGCACTCTTTATAAAGTCCTGGTATGCATTGCTTAGTCCATTTCTTAGGGTTGTTTTTGTAGCCCATCCTAACTGATTGATTCGCGACGAATCCATAAGCTTTCTCAACGTACCATCAGGCTTTGTATCGTCATAAATTATTTTTCCTTTAAAATCAACAACATCTTTCACCAAACTTGCCAACTCGCCAATTGATAAATCGCTATTACTCCCAATATTTAACAAAGGAGGCAAGCCATCATTTCTACCTGATGCGAGTAAAGAGTCATATGCTTCTTTAGTTAAATTCATAACAAATACACATGCTTCTGCCATATCATCGCTACATAAAAACTCTCGTTTTGGTCTGCCAGTTCCCCAAACATTAACTGCGTCTAAATGGCTGATTTTAGCTTCATGAAATTTACGAATTAACGCAGGAATTACATGACTATTCTCTAAATGGTAATTAT
>JBGCFT010000076.1:0-4197 GCA_045107085.1 Marinicellaceae bacterium
AGCCAATACAGTAAAAAATATAAATTCGCCCCAGTATAAAAAAGCAGGCCCAACGCCTTCTGAATAACCATACAAAACCCAACGGTTTTTAGAAACATTAATCTTTTGTTTAATGTTAGTGTATTGTCCATCTAAACTGATAGTAGGCGTTGTATTTACTGTTGAAAAGGCTTGATCGACTTGCCAATTTATCACTACTTTATGATTACCTGGTAAAAACCCAACAGAAATCAATCCATTTTCATTGGTTAAGTTTGAATCCACACCATCATAAGATACCGAGTTGATTTCTGCTTTTTCATCTAATTGTATATTGAAACTTCCACCTTGAGTGGCACGGTAGTTAATGGTCGTAACGGTTTTGGTTGCTCTTTTTCCAACAGAAAAACTATTACTCACAGAATCGATAGATACTATACTTCCCTCCACTGCATCTGGACGAGAAATTTGTATGGTTAACTCCTCACCAGGTCTGGGCTTATAGGTATGAATAAAATAATCATCCATATTATAAATAATGTCTTGAGGTGTAATCATTGGTACACCAGTGATATTCACATTCCATTGAGGCGAAGATAAAATTTGCCAAGTTTCAAGATAATGTTTATTATCAGCTGCTTCTAATCTGAAATTAGCAGACTTGTCAATTCTAGATCTCCACATAAATGAATCCTTATTGGGTGCAATGCTAATCATCACATCTCCATTGCTGTCGTGTTGTAATTTTTCAATAGGGTGTTCATTTTCTAATAATGGAATGGATAAATTAACAGCACCTTGGTTAGCTGCCATTCTTTCTACTACTGTATTAACGGACCAATTATCATCAAAGGTAATAAACCGATTAACACTGACAAAAGGTTTGATATCGGTACTTTTAATCTGTTCTGAGTCAGTAGATATTTCAGCAGTAGAAATTAATTGTAACGTGTTATTAATCAATAAGTTATCGTCAACCCCTGCAATTTGCCATCCTTTTGCCGTTGTTGTGATTGTACCTGGAGTTGTTGGAAAATTGATGGATATATTGTTCCGACTAGCCAAAGTACCAGTAAGGCTAATTTCATTGATGCCTTTTGAAACCATTATCCAAGGTCTATTTTGGTACATGATTCTATCGGATTGTACTGTGCCGTTTATCACGATTTTTTCTATGTTCCAATCTTGAGAATAAGGAATGTCTACCACAACATTTTCAAAGGCATGATATGTCAATTTGATTTGTAAATTGTTGCCATCAACAGCAATTTGACTGTCATTAATGGAAGCGCAGTTAGATTTACAATCGACTTGTGGATAGGATCGATTGTGTAATTCTCTTAACAATTCATCTGATGGAAAGCTCTGAGAATTACCCAAAGTAGGAATTAAAACCAGTAAAAACAGTAAGGCTGTCGTCGTCTTTTTGCTTTTTAACCGTGTAAATCTTGAGGTTAATTTTTTAATCAAAAACAATAACCACAATACGGATGAGACAACCAGCAGTAATCGCCAGATGGCCCGTACAAAGGGAGGCAATACTATCAATTTAAAATTTTGATTGTCACTAATTGGGCCATCCCAAGATAAGTTAATGCGATTAGTTTTCCATTCTGGCAAACCCTTACCAGCTTGTAAAATTGATCCAGTTTGATAGCGATTGACTAAATCCTGTGTCATCAATCTTGAACCTGTGGCTACAATCGGATCGAGTTCTACCATGTCTTCATCTTGCGACTGAACCATATTACTGATTTTTCTTTTTGCTCTCTTTGGTTCATTTTGAGTCATGATTGCGTTGGATGCGTTATAGGTTTGAATGTTTTGTTGGCTGATTTCTTCTAGCCTTTGCCTGTCTCTGGCAGGTTTTTTTGCATACGAAAAATTAACTGAAGATGTCGCTAATTGGCTTTCTAACTGAGGATGGATTAACAATCTGACTTGATTAATTAAAAAAGGCGTTAACACCATTAGAAGACCCAACACACTCACAACCACATAGGAACGAATCAATGACAGAAGTTTTCCATTAGGTTTTATTGACAATAAGGCCACACCTAAAATAATATTAGCCCAAGCCAGCAATGGCATTTTCGATTCATGGTAGCCCAAAACTAAAGTGACAAAAGCCACAACTGATGTTTTAATGCCCAAAACTTTGAAACAGAAAACTGTCATTAACATAACAATGAAAATATCCCATAGCTTCCATTTTTCTAACCAAATGCCTTTAGATTTATCCACATTGGTGGTTGCCAATGGTAAATAACCATAAGGCAGATAAATATTGGTGCTGATTTTGTTAAAATTTGCTTGCCACGGGCTGATGGTTGTTAAAAGTTTAGGGTCAAATTCCGCATTTATGCTCAATTCGATATCAGGTGTACGCAATTCTAAACCTTGGTAACCATCATCTGATTGAGTGATTAATAAGTTTTCATCTTGGCTTTTTGCACTGAGCAATTGATAGCCTGTGATGCCATCTAAGCGCCAACTGCCTAGCTTATCTCCAACAATTTCTTCATAACTCCTGTATGAATTTCCATCAAAAGATAACCACAAGTTTCTGTAAAGCTCTAATTGTTCGGTTTGGTTAAGGGTGCCTCTTTTTTGTTCTATGATTTCAAAAACATCACCTGCATTGATTAAATAATTGGGCACTTCTTGCCATTGAGAAAAAGATTGCTCTGGATTAATCGGTTGTACGCCTTTAATTTGAGTGATTCTGATGTTCTTGTCATCCTGATACGCCCAAATTTCCTGATTTGGCCAGTTTTCTCCTTCAGGTTCAAAAACCATTTTATTTGGCCAATCCAACACATTAAAACTGGCATGCACTTGCCAAACACCTGGTTTCAATTGTGCCCACAAATAACCGTCGTTATCGATATAAGACGAAAGTTCTCCACCTATTCGAGTCACTTGTAGTTGAGCATTGGAAATCTTGCCTAATTTTTCACTTCTGGCATTTCCAGAGACTGAAATATTTAGCAGCACATACATGGTCATCGGATGGCCATCAATGACCAATCGATTGACCTCAATATCAATTTCATTGGCTTCTTTTTTGTCTTGTTTTTTATTTTCTCCAAGCCATAAACTATTGCCTTGTCGCTGTAAGAATTTGATGGGGCTGTTATCTATGGTTAATTTAATGTCGGCAATTTGATTGGGCACTTCTATATTTTCAGGCCTTTTATTCCAATCATAAATGCCTTTTATCGCATAATTTCCTTTCGTTAGAAAAATTCTTGGGCGGTTATTTTGTCTCTGAACAATCTGGTCTTTATCATTGATGGTCACATTTTGTGGCCAAGCATACTTGTCTCCAGGTAACGGAACCCAACTGTCCTGAATAATATTCCATTGAATACTAAAATTTCCTGCCTTTTCAGAAATATTCAAATCCAATGTTTGTGGCCAAGCACAAACATGTGAAGAAGGAGAAGCGCTATTTTTATTGTAAAAAAATGGGCACTCATAAAACTCTTGTTGGTAATCAACCCAACCTTGCCATTGTTTTAAATCTTTAGGAACTTCTTGAGATGATGCAGTAGATGCTAAAAATATGACCATCAATACAAGTAACTGTTTGAAATTAATAAAATACAAATGGGATGTTTTCATGATTCTTATACTCCTTCAATCTAAGTCTACGCCTTATGCCTAGCCTTTAAAATAATACTATCATGAATATATGGCTCTGGCATTAGTAAATTTCTTCATCTGATAAATAAACAACCCAAAGTATTATTTTTTGTTACCTATGATTATTGTTGTGTTTAATCTATGCATATACAATATTTTATTTCTGTAGTAATATTCAAAAAAAATATTTTTCAACAACTATTATCAATGAATTCAATAAAACATAGCGAGAAAAGTTATATCCCTGAAATTGATGGATTAAGGGCGATAGCTGTTCTTTTGGTCTTGTTTTTTCACATACATATTCCTTACTTTGAGGGAGGTTTTGTTGGAGTTGATGTTTTTTTTGTAATCAGTGGTTATCTAATAACGGGATTAATTGTAAGACAAATATCTAATCAAAAATTTTCATTTTCAGCATTCTACTTAAGAAGAATACGGCGCTTATTTCCTGCTTTATTGGTTGTTATATTATTCAGTTATATCGTCACATTTATTTTATTTAGCCCAGTAGATTTTGAAAGGTCAAGTGGGGCTTCTGTTTTTTCTATTTTATCTTTGTCTAATTTT
>JBGCFT010000077.1:0-6993 GCA_045107085.1 Marinicellaceae bacterium
AAAAGGGCCGTTTTGAAATGTGAGGTCCAAGGTTCTGGAAAAAAGGGCCGGGCGCAAATTATCGGACAGATCTACTTGCAATTCGATCCTTAAATTGGGGTATTGATCTTTAACTTGCTTTAAAAACTGCCGAAGCCAAGTATTGACGATCATCTCAGTGACCCCAAGCTTAATCACGCCCTCGATGCGCTTGGATTGACCCGCCGTTTCAATCAGATTTTCAACGCTGCGAAGAATTTTCCGTGCTTCGGGTAGAAGTTGCTCGCCCTTTGCATTGAGGCGCACAGAACCCGCATCACGTTCCATGAGTTTGGTGTTGAGCGCCTCTTCAAGTGAAGAAATCCGCGCTGAAATATTAGGTTGTGTGGTGTTCAAACGCTCAGCCGCACGACGAAAGCTTTCTAAATCAGATACCCAAATAAAAGCTTCCAGCTGCTTGAAGTTGATGTTCATCACGTGCTCCTGAGACAATAATTTTGTCGCACTATAATCAAAATTTAAAATCAAATCAAAATTTATAGATAGATTTTTGTTATGATTTAGGCGTGTGGATTGCGTGAATGGCGGGCGCGTATAGGGGCGGTTGGTTTATATCTGCGTACGCGAAATGGTAGTATATATGTCTTGTTTTTGCGGATATAACACATGCCCGATCTTTATGTACAAATACTGATGCGTTGATTACCTGAACATTGTGGTTTTTGTAAATTTTAGACCGCGCGACGATGCTCCCAAGCTTGTATTTGCTTCAATATTCAACTAAATGTTGTTTTTATGAAATATATCAGAGGTAGTATTGATGTCCCGTTGGTCCGATAAATTTGATAAACATGCAATTCACGAGACCATTCGGCAGATAAAGGACTGGGCTAGCACTGAATTTGAAGAAATTGATAGCAATCACGAGACAGAGCGGCGAAGGCTTCGGAAAGTATTGGATTTTATCTCATACACTGTCGAAGGAATGGATAACGAGTTTTTTCCTGAAGGGGAATTAAACCAACTCAATGGCCACATGCGGCACCAGAATTTCTGGAATCAACTTGATATATATTCACGCAAAGGTGGTGTGCCGCATCTGGTAAACGCAAACAATCATATGGATAGTCAAGTTCCCAGAATATTTCAAATGGCGCAGTTGGCACGTTCGCCTGAGAGCCAAAAAGCAATTCGAGGTGTTGAAGAAGCTTTTGACACGTGTTGCGCGTCAATTGAAAAGTCTAAAGACAAATTTGCGGCAAAGGTCCAAGCCAGCGATGATGCGATTGGTACGCTGGAGCAGAGGGCATAATCTAGAAGAGGTACAGAAGAAGCTTTCAAATGAAACCGAAGTGGTTTTTAACGATTGGAGCAAAGAGCATACTGATGCGCAGAATGTTCGTTCGACCGAATTCTCAGATAGCGAGATAAAACGAAACAAAATATTTGAAAAGTCACAAAAAGCTTTTGCTGATAGGGCAGATAAAGAACATACGCGGATATTTGCAGAACTTAATGATAAAAATCAAGATGCCCAGAAGGAATTCACCCAACAAGTTCAAGAGATAACGACGGATATAAATGCTAAACATGAGTCAATTTTGAGGGTTCGTGACCTTGTTGCTGGTGATGGTGTTGCAGGTGGCTATAAAAAAACTGCGAAAAATGAAGGTGAAGCCGCAAACCAATGGCGTAAAATTGCTATGTGGTCTTTTGCTACGGCTGGGGTTTGGACATTGATCAAAGTTTTAGTGTACTGGGGTGGTTGGACTGCAGCGGGAGAATTCGACTGGGCAGAGGTTCTTGCTGCTACTTCACTTACATTGATTCTGCTAGCTACCGCCGCTTATGCGGCGGCACAATTCAAGTTGCACCGTGTAAATGAGCAGCAGATGAGTTGGTTCTCGCTTGAGGTTGGAGCTTTGGATCCTTTTATTGCATCACTCACCAAAGATCAGCAGCGAGTTCTCAAAATTCAACTTTCACAACGTTTGTTTGGGCAAAATCGAGCTGCTGCCGCAAGTGAGGTTGATGCTGGTGAGACCGGTATTGTTAAGACATTGCTGGATGCGATTACTGATATCGGCAAAAAACCTTAAATAGCTTAATTTCTTGATCAGATTTGTTTAGATCTGTGATCTTTCCGAGTTTCGTCCACGATTTTTTGAATATTTAAGAAGAAAATGGTGCTGCCGAGGTGATTTGAACACCCGACCTCTCCCTTACCAAGGGAGTGCTCTACCCCTGTTCGCCTAAAGGCTCTCATCAGAAAGACTGAATAAATTCAGCTGCTTATCGCAGTTTACTATCTTTCTTCGAGCTACGCAATACCATAACAAAACAGCAATAAATTGTGACAGTTGTGACACCAGTGTGACAGGATTATCTCGAAGGGGCCTACAGGAACCACCCCCTAGTTACTGGTATCGCTAATGAAGATGACATAATTTTGAGTGAAAATAGTGTGTAAATATATAAAGTTATATTATTGGTTCAATCGCAGCAAACTTTCCTGACATATGTATTTCCTAACGTAATAAAGGAATCATTTGGCACAATCTTTTGTTCTTTGAGAGCCTTTACCATGTTTTGAGCGTCGTCTAGACTGTACTTGCCGTCGAGAACTATTGAGAACCAGTTGTTAGATGCAAGATAGGCTTCGACAGGTAAAGATGTTGTTTGAACAAATTGTTCGGCGTCAGATAAGTTGTCAAAACTTTTTATTTGAATAAAACGTGAATAGTTATACTCGGTGGCTTGATAGTTCTGAATCCAGAGCCAAGTGACGTGCATGTAACCAGTTTTTCCGTTGTGCCATACTTTAAACCAAGGACGTTTATCAGATAGGATCTTAACATCACTGCCATTCTTTACTGTCGCGATGTTGGCACTATTCCGATTTGCACTACTCTTCAGAGGCACACTACCTTTTGCATTTCTCACCAATGCGTGTGTTGCTTTAGGTATCCCTAAAATATTATAATTTTTTGTAGGGGTAGGCTTCTCTATTATTCTTTCTTCATTTTTCTGTTTAGGCTTTCTTGCGGTCGAATTGTCTACAGCGTTTTCATAAGAAGTGGTGATTGAGTATTTGAGCATCTCACTACTTGATAAATAACGAATATCATCACTACTATATTGGAGCGTTAGTTCTAATAGAGAGGGATCGATGTCCATTTCTATTAAATAAGTTGTTGTCACAGCTATATGTATTTGAACAGCTTCGACAGCACCGTGAGCCGGTATGTCCATTTCTTCTGGCAGGGAACTTCGATGTACTCCAATTGATCCAGCCTCAGCAATTCTGCGAACTCCACCATAAAAAGCCAACGCACAGGCTGATTCACAATTATTTTTACGAACCTGTACAGTATCCTTTTGAGCTCTCCTTATAGCTCGTCCTAACTCCATTGCTTTTGCAACATTGCCACCAACAGAATTAAATGAAACGAATTGCACATCCGGTGAATTTAGCATTTCTTCAAAGGGTGCCAAATTGTCATCAAAAGAAAATTTGCCTTCAACTAATATTGCCTTTCGACCTATATCAAGATCGATTAGGTTAAATAATAAATCGGCACGTGCATTTGGAGTTACTAGTACCAATGATACAAACCAGATCACGCAATTTACCTTTAGGGATCTCATCTTTTTACTCCACCATGAACCAGTTGTATAAAAGCAGAGGTAGTACTCGTTTGTCCAGACTCGCGTTTAAACTTGGAAATAGACATAATTTGTATGATGTTCTTCCAACGTGATCATAAACAACTTTTGGATCTTCCTCTCTTATTGGCGACTAACCGTACCAACCTTGCTACATTGTAAAGTTGTAAACACGACCCGAAAAATATGTGTATCAGATCAAACACTATAAGCTACGGCTTGTAGACTCTAAAATTTAATTGTCCAATCTGTCCAACCCCTAAATTATGTGCCAATTTTTGAGAGAGAACATCTGGAATAGATAGCCTCATATTCAGCGCCTGATGCATACTGGTAATATAGTATTGTTTCACCCGTTTATCGATAACATGTTTGGAATTTTCAAGTTTGTAAAAATGCAGCATAAAACTAAAGTTTGTTTATTTACGTAAAATCGTTAGAGCAGTGTATTGAACATAAGAATTCTGAGATTTTAACAATTTTGGAAACGATTAGGAAGAATCATGTTGATACACAGGCAGCAATTTCTGATAACAGTGACAAGGTGATGATGCCCAACAATCAAGACAGAAATTCTATTCTTCACCAATTAGACTTTATCGATACTTGTTAAATGTCACATCGCCAAGAGATGGCAGAACAATTTCATAAAAAAGAGTGCTAAATACAAAACTGTTTTTACGGGAATTCTGATTTTTCCAACTATCTTGTTCTCATATGATTGGCTTACATAGTATTCGGGTTTTCATTTTTAAATTGATAGGAAAAGTTTTTGAAACTTGGTCGAAATGAAAAGTGTTGGTGTAATTCCGGCAAAAAATATAAGCACTGCCACCGTAATCGATTTGAAGAAAATAAGCCGACGACTTGGGAAACAGGGAAAATTCAAAAGCAGAAATTCTCTCGTCGAATCTGTTTAGCCCCTAACCAACTCAAGAATGAATGCTCGAACAAGCACATAAGAGCCCATACAATTTCCAAGTCTAGCTCACTAAGCGCTATATCAACAAATGGGCATGTTTATTCTTTGGATTCTGATTATACCAGTTTCTTCGCGAATAAAGGGCCTAAGTTAAAGTTACAAGGTATAAAGAAAGCTTCAACGTTTTTTGGGTTTTGTTCACAGCATGATAAAAAAATCTTCTCTGACATTGAGAATAAGAAATTTGTAGGTAGCAGAAAACAATGCTTTTTATGGGGCTATCGCTCCGTTTGCTTAGAGCTATATAAAAAAATACAAGCTTTTGCGGGGCCTGATTTGTACGATCGAATTGATGCAGGTAGGCCTTTGGTCGAGCAACTAAGAATACAAAGTTTTATTGCCAGTTTAAGGCGGGGACAAGAAGCAGGGTTGAAAAACATTGAGTGGCATAAGTCTCTTTATGATCAGCATTTAATCACAAGTAGTTTTGAGAGCGTTAGGGCATACATTATAAAATTTGAAAAAGTACTGCCCATTCTGTGTTCTTCTGCACTGTTTCCAATTGTTGATTTTGAAGGAACAAGATTAAACGATATTTCCAATTCGACCACTCGACCGGATTTGTTGAGCTATGCCTCATTTGCGGAAGGTGAAAATGGCTATGTTGTTTTTACATGGTTGCCCGAAAGCGATCGATATGTTGAGAAATTTATCCAATCCATAGAACAAGTTACTGATAACGATTTATTTAATGCTCTTACACGTTTCTTCTTGGCGAGCACTGAAAATATTCATTTTGCACCAGCTTGGTGGGATGAACTTTCAAGCGAAACACAAGAAGCTGCAATTAAACGAATTTCCAACACCTTTGCAGCAAGCACTACCGACGAACTTAGGTCTCTATTGGATGATGGAATTCATTATGGGGATTTTGAAGTTAGTAGTTATAAAAAACTTTAAGTTGCATCAATGATAGTGGTATGGAATGAATACTGTTATGGGGTGAAAAATAATTAGCACTCGTACACGGCAGCTGGACCGAAAAAACCACCTTATCTGAATGTCAGTTTGTTTAATGGACCTCATATAGCATAGGTGGATGGTTGAATTTCAAAAGAATGAGAAGCAAGTCCGGGTTGTAAATAAAGGGTAGGTCTAAGTTTGAACTTTATATTAAAGTTGAGTTTTTTTATTTTAATCCCAATTGTGTTCGCTGGATGCCAAAGTGGAAAAGATGCATCTGCTTTTACTAATAAAGGAGAAAAATTTATTGGGTTTGGTTCAAACCAATTCCGAGGTGCAAAAGTAAAAATTGCATCGCTGGCAAATGGCTCTGTCTGCATTGCAGACATAAAGTTAACTAATCCCCGGCCGGTTGCAATTGTCGCCAAATTAGGCTGCACTGATGGAAGGACAGGCTCCCTAAAACTTTTTCAAGGAATTGGAGGTAAGGTAAAAACTGGTTCGTTCACTTTATCTGACGGAAGCAGTGGTAGAATTTTCTTTGGAAATGCCAACTTTCAATCCAATGGTAGCAGTGATGGCAATAATTATTCTTCAGATTCTATTTCGCCGAATGGTTCAGTAACTTTTATTTATACACCCAACGACAATTACTCACCATCAAACAGTGGTGCATGTAAATCAGAAGGATACTATGGTGAAATCAGCTGTTTGACAGGAAGGCCAAAAACAATCAGCGTAAGTGGGTATTATCGGAAAAATGGTACATACGTAAAGCATCATTACAGAAGTAGACCAAATTAACACTGGAGTGTTTCTCGTTTTTATAAATTTTGCTGTCTATGATGTGTATATAAAAGCCAAGCTTCATTGGCACAATTCTTTGCAAAATATTCATTTCACCTGATCAGAAGGAATTAGATATTATGTTCAATTGTATTATGAAACACGTTAGATCTGGAAATTTATTCATGATAAAACTGTTAGCACTTGTTCTAATCGCGGTAATCCCCCTGTCTAGCGCTCTCGCAGGCGACTGGGGTTATATAGTCGCTGATCACTATGACTGTGAAAATGATCACATGGCAATTGAAACAGAAAGAGGGTGGTTGCTGGCTGAGGCTTATTCTCCTTATTCAGCCCTAGTGGAAGGCGTATATATTTATGGTGACCTCACGAACTATGGCTTTGAAAATATAAAAATTTACTCATCAAAAACTGACAATACACCTACCTTGGCCAGAATTTATATTGACAATTACAATATGTCAGAATCAGATGCTTCCTACTACTGCGAAACTGGTAAAGATTTATAGTGTGTGAATGTAACCCGTCAACGCCTTATGGACTGATTGTTTGATTTTTTAAGAGAGTGATTTTAGGCTCATCATAACGCTTCAAGGAGCAGATGATGAGACGCAAGAACGAACGACAGACCGATGCAGCAGACCGTGTTGTCAAAG
>JBGCFT010000078.1:0-11270 GCA_045107085.1 Marinicellaceae bacterium
AAGATTTAAGCTTCTGTTAGTTGTTGTTGAGCCTTCGTAAAAAGACCTTAAATCGGTTGCTTCATCTGCGGTTACACCATAATAGTAATCAACCATATTATTATCTAATCGGTTAAATGATACTGATGGTTCAATGGTTAGTAAATTTGACTTAAACTTTTTAGCAATATTTAATTCAAGTTCAGAGCCACTTGATTCAGAAAGAACATCAGCTAAAGCTTTAAATTGATAAGACCAAGAGTTTGGGTTATATTTAACAGTGAAACCTGCATCTAAAGAATCTTTTCTTTCTTGCATTCCCTGGAAAAAATCACTGTCGTCTTCTTCGTATCCATTAAATCTTGGAGATAAATTAAGATCGAAATTCCAATCTTCGTTTCGCATAACTGAATAATTTACAAATGGACCAAATACATTAAATTTTTCGCCTACATATCCCAGTAATGGTATAGCGATAGTTCTTTGATCAAAACCTTTGTAAATTTGTTGTTGATAAGCCACACCCGCTCCATATATGAAACCAGTAGGAAAAGAAGGTCTGACAGTTGGTTCCGCAGAGGCATCTTCATTTGCATAAGAAGTGCCGTGCATTAACAGCAATAATAATGATAATTTTTTCATTGTGTGATCCAATTTATGATTTCTTAATGGTATATTTTATTGGGTGAAAATAGTGTGAATCTATTATTTTTCATTGAGCCGTTCTTTTGATTTGTTATTAATATTACCTTTAAGTTGCTCTAAAACACCAATTAAGACAGGGACTACAATTAAGGTAATTAGTGTTGCAAATAAAATTCCAAAAGCCAAAGAAACCGCCATTGGAATCAAAAACTGAGCTTGTAATGATGTTTCAAACACCAAAGGAGACAAGCCCATAAATGTAGTCACTGAAGTCAAGAATATTGCTCTAAATCTTGATTGTGCGGCTTTAGTAATGGCTTCATAATAGTCTTTGCCTTTGGATTTTATCTCATTGTATCGATTAACTAAAACCAGAGAATCGTTAACCACAACACCGCTTAAAGCCAATATTCCAAAAAATGATAGCAGACCCAAAGGAATACCAATTAAGTAATGACCAACAATCGCACCAATGATTCCGAATGGAATCACACTCATGATCATAAGCGGCTGCAGATAAGACTTCAGAGGGATAGCTAACAAACTGTAAATTAAAATAAGTGAGAGCAAAAATCCTTTGAGCAATGAGCTTACCGCTGTATTTTGTTCTCTAGATGCACCTCCCAATGAGATTTCTAAATCAGGAAAACTGGCTTTTAACTCAGGCAAGTAATTGTCATTTACATCAGATATAACCTCACTGGTTGAGGTTTTTTGCTTATCGATTCGACCACTTACATAGACCACTCTTTTTTTATCAATTCTATTGATATTAGACAAAGATTGAACTGAACGAGTTGTTGCAATAAGCCCAAATGGTACCCTATCTCCATTACTGGTTTGGATTCTAAACTGTTGTAAATCACTGATGTTGTTTCTGTATTCTTCTGGATACCTGACCTTGACTTTGACTTCATCTGTGCCTCTTTGAATTCTCTGGACTTCAAAACCATAGATAGCATATCGCACTTGTCTTGCTACGTCATTATAAGTTAAGCCCAATGAATAGGCTAAATCTGTTAATTCTAATTGTAACTCTCCAGAGCCTTCGTCATAGCTAGATTTGACATCATAAACACCGCTATAGCTGGCTACCTTGGATTTTAATTGTTCAGCAGCATTAGCTAACTCAATATAGTTTGAAGAGCTTAATTCAATACTTAAATCACTGCCGCTACCTGGACCTAAAGCGTAAATTTCTAATGATTTGACACCAGATATTTCACCGATTTCTTTGCGCCAGGCATTCACTACGTCTTGAGAAGTATAGATGCGTTCTGGATTTTTAGTTAATTGTATATAGGTTTTACTTTTTTCGTTACCTGAAGAGAAAGAATAAACGGAGGCGATTGGCTTTTCATCAGTATTAAATAAATCCTTTGATTGATTATTGACTCTGAATGCTGCGTTCTCAATTTGCTGAGTGATAGAATCAGTTAACTTTGAACCCAGACCAGATTGAAGTTCAAGATCTGCTACAGAAGTTTCAGCTTCAATGTCTGGGAAAAAACTCATTCTAACCAATCCTGATGGCACTAAACCTACCGTAAAAACAAAAAGAGCTGCAAATACGCACAAAGACAAAAACTTATTGCGTATGCTACTTTTTAATAATGGCGTATATTTATTGGCAATAAAGTTATTCAGTCGGGTATTGATGAATGATTGAAGTCGGTTCCAGTAAGATTTTTCATTGGTTTCTTCAAGTTTAATATGAGCCAAATGTGCTGGCAGAATCCATTTAGATTCAACCAAGGAAAACAGCAGGCAGAAAATTACAATAGAAGCAATGCTGCCAAAAATTTCTCCAAATTGAGATTCAATCAATGTCAATGGAAAAAATGCAGCAACCGTTGTTAGAACACCGAAGGTGGCAGGGACAGCAACATTTTGTGTCGCTATGATTGTTGTTTTGACAGGATCTATATCTCGGCCCTTGTATTTTTGTTTATAGGAATAAACATTTTCACCAATAACAATGGCGTCATCGACAACTATCCCAAGCACAACAATAAATCCAAAAGTAGTCAAAACGTTTAAAGAATAATCTGCAACTAATGGTCCCATTAAAAATAAAGCACCCGCAAAAGCAATGGGAATGCCAATAGCGACCCAAAATGCCACTTTAATATTCAGAAACAACGCCAACATTACCAAGACAAGTAGGATGCCAGTGATGGCATTCTTAATCATTAATGAAAGTCTGTCATTGATCACTTGCGATTCATCATTCCATATTTTTGTTTCTATCGTCTTTGGAAACCAGAAACTGCTTGTGATGCCTTGAAGATTTTGTTTGATGGCTTGTGCTGCTTTCGTAATGCTATCATTACTGAGTAGTTTTATTTGTAACTGTACCGAAGGTTTTCCATTGAAACGGCTAAAGCTTTTTTCATCGCTAACTCCATCTATAATATTTGCAATTTCAGACAATCTTAATTGTCCTCCAGCCTCATTCTCCAAGATAATAATATTTGAAAATTGCTCACCAGTATAGGCTTGTTGTTCAGTCTTGATATTTATATTTCTGCTGTCTGTGACTAAACTTCCACTGGATAAATTAACTGAATTTTTTCTGATAGCATCTGCTATTTGCTCCATCGACAAATTATATTTTTGCAAGTTTTGTTCACTGACTTCAATCGAAATTTCATAGTTTTTAACGCCATTAATATCGATTTTGTTAACAGCATCGAGCTTAAGTAAGCTATCTTTAATTCTTTCAGCTGTCTTTTTTAATGTGATAGGATCGGCTTCACCAAACAACTCTAAACTGAGGACATTTCTTTCAAATATTTGTTCTTTAATGACGGGTCTTTCTGCTTGGTCTGGAAAATTAGTGATGGAGTCAACTCTGAGCTTTATCTCATCCTTTAGCTCTTTCAAATCAAAACCCTCTTCAGCAGTGACACTCACTTGAGCGCTGTTACTAGAGACTTGACTGGTTATTTCCTTGACTCCTTCAAGACCTTCTAGAGATTCCTCAATTTTAATGGCTACTCCTTCTTCTACCTCTGAAGGTGAGCCTCCAATATATGTCACATTAATACTGATAGAATTGGGTGCAAAACCAGGAAAAGCTTCTGTTCTAATGTTAAGTCCAGTAAACACACCCAGCAATATCAATACACCCATCAACAAATTTGCTGCGACTGGATTATTTGCAAACCAAGCTATGATGCCTCTTTCGTGTGAGTTAATTGATGAATTATTTTCCATCTATCTGCTCATCAGCAAATTGTTGTTGAGATACTTTCATGCCTTCAAGCAAAGTAGATGAAGGCGTAGATACCAATGTGATTGGATACTCTAGATTTTCTGTCGGATACAAAAATATAAATCCATTATTTCTAAATGCCAAAGTGGGTTTTATTTTCTTAAGCAAATCGTCTGATCCTACAATCCAAATTTCACCTTGAATGCTCATGGATTTTTCATCAATCTTTAAAAATTTAGTATCTAGGTCTAATGTAATTTCAGCTTGTAAAAAACTTCCTTGTATCGGTAGTTGTTTGCCTGCATTGTCTTCGGCTTTAATGCTTAAATACATATTTCTCCATCGGCTTTTTTGGTCAATTGATTGATCCACTCGTGAATATCTTGCAGTCCAATATTTATCAGGCTGAGACAAATCATAAGCTTTTATTATTTTGTTTTGACTGGATAAAACCATGTCTACTTGATTGTTTTTCAATGGTAATTTTAATTCTAAATCTTCAGAAGAAAAAACCTCAGCAAGAGTTGTGCCCATTTGAATAGTCTCTCCCAAATCTACTAATCTGGATACTACATATCCATCATAAGGTGCTTTGATGGTAGTTTTAGATAAATTGTTTTCCGCTACTTTCAAGTCTGATTTGGCTGCTTGTAAGTTCATCTTTGCTGAATTTAATTGAGGCTTTCTTAATGTATAATCACTGGCTGCTTGATCAGATTTAAGACTTTTCCAGTCATTCAAAGCCCTTTGTGATCGAATTTCTTCCTCTAACAAACGCTCTTGTGCCAGTGCCAGATTGGCTTTTTGTCGGCTCAATTGTGATTGGTAGTCAATGGGATTAATTTTCAGTAACGTATCGCCTTTATCAAAAGCAGCGCCAGCCAATAATTTATCACTTATGAAAGTGATGGAGCCATTGACTTCACTTTTTATTTCAGTTTGCCAAATGGCATTCACATTGCCATTGGCTGTAATAACCACATCATCTTGAACTGGATTGATATTCTCTGTTATCAGTTTCAGTTCTGTGGACTTGTTTGGCTGGCTAAAATCTGGACGTTTTTTAGATTTAACCATAAAAACAATCAATGCAATGGTCGCAATGAGTATGAAGAGTCCTAATAATTTTTTTAGCATAAAATTTTAAAATATTTAATTTCTATATTTATCAAAATATTTTGTGAAAAAACTGTGAGTTTCTATGTATTAATGACATACAATCTTAAATAGGACATTTTTTTGTCATAATTGTGGATTATCTTATTAATTTTTTAAGGAAACCTTATGAGAATTTTATATTTAGCATTAACACTATTAGCATCATCAGCCTGTTCACAACATACAATTAACAAAACACAAGGTTTAAGTCAATTAAATACTGAGATCCAATTTTCAAGTTCAAAAAAGCCTTATCTAGCGTTTGAACAAGTGGGTGGAGAACAGATAAATTCAACAACAATACATGCCAAAAAGGGTGACATGTACTTGATTGAAATACTAAGCAGTAGTGAGAGTTTAAAGTTTTATATTGATGGCACATCTGAAGATGGACAAGTCATTGATAAAAACCCAATTAAAAGAAAAGTTACGGCACTTTCAAATACAGAAATTCAGCTTTTATTTACTTCACATCCTGATGCCAGTGACTATGAACTTAAAATAAGTAAATTATGAAAATTATTATTTTTCTCTATTTTATCGCCAGTGTTTTCAATTCTGCATTAGCAAAAATTGATGGCAATGATTTAAAAATGTTAGATTCAAAAATCTCAGAAAATGTATTGAACATGGCGATTAATGCGGTGAATTGTGCCAATCAAGGGGCTAACAAGCCAATACAAAATATTAGCATTATTGACTATTCATTGCCTTCGACCACAAAAAGATTTTGGTCGTTCGATGTCATTAATAACGAGTTATTGTTCCATGAATTTGTTGCGCATGGAAAGAATACAGGCGCAAACTATGCCAAAAAATTCTCAAATATACCAGGAAGCAAACAAAGTAGTATTGGATTATTTAAAACTGCAGGTACATATAATGGATCCAATGGGTATTCATTAATATTAAATGGATTGGAAAAAGGCTTTAATGATATGGCACAAAAGCGATACATTGTTATGCATGGTGCGGCATATGTCAGCCAGAAATTTATTGATAAACATGGTAGACTTGGACGAAGTTGGGGCTGCCCTGCGTTTGAGAAAAAACTGGCAAAAACAATCATTGATCAAATAAAGCAGGGCCAATTTTTATTTATCTATTATCCTGAGGATGAGTGGTTAAAAAAATCAGAGTACATTAATTGCCAAACACCATAAAAATAATATATCATTTATACGGATAGAACGTTTCAGCACAGCGAAAGCATTTTCATCCCTGCAAACGAAGACATTGATGTAAAATATCTCATTAAACAACTGGTAGAATTGAATAAATAAGAATTAAATAAGAAGCCTTGAAGAGAGTTTTACATTACTCTCTGAAAAGTATTTAGCGAAAAATTAACGCAGCTTTCACTAAAAGTTCACAAGGGATAAGATATTATATATTTGTTAATTCATAACTCCCTCAGCTCAGTTTACTGAGCAATAAACGTAGCTCTTGGAAATTATTTCTCTCTCTCTAAATTCCAGGAGCTTCTATGAATTTTTTAGTTCTATTTTATTTCTGTAATGATTGAAATTGATGTTTTAATTTTCTTATTAATTAAAAATTGACTTCTTCACAAAAAATTCCCATTGTTTAGGAGTTCATAGTATATTTTATTCTAACTCTCTCACCTCATTGATATCGGCGTTGATAAAAACATACCAACAATTACTAATAATATTAGTAGAAGCTAATGTTTTAAAAAGCTATGTAGGAAAATTGAATTAGCTCCAAACGTTTTTATCAAGGTAAGTCATGAATATGATATGTTATTTGTTCAAGCAACAGGTCATAAACAATCAAAAATGATGCCCATTGAAACCTGTAAATTTGTGCTAAAAGCTATGGACCTCAAAATAACCATGAATGTCAATAAAAGTCGATAAGTCAATTGTTTAAACCTTCATCAAAACGGTGATCATGAAGCCAAAAAAGTTGAATAATTAACTTATTTATAATTATTAAGTCCTTTGTTTCATCCTCTAACCAAACTTAGGTCTCTATGAGTTTAATTTAAACAATTCAATGGCTCTTAATCGAGCCATTTTATAATCAACAATAGGAGTAGCATAATCGCACTCCTGTCTTTGTTTGGTTGTTGGATTATGAATAGATTTATTGTCTAGTTTAGAGATTTCTGGCACAAATTTTCGGATAAATTCACCATCTTTGTCAAACTTAGCAGATTGAAGTATTGGATTAAAAACTCGAAAATAAGGTGCAGAGTCACATCCTGTCGATGCACTCCATTGCCATCCACCATTATTGGCTGCAAACTCACCGTCAATTAAAGTTTGCATAAAGTACTTTTCCCCTTTTCTCCAGTCGATAAACAACAACTTTGTTAAAAAACTGGCTGCTAACATCCTTAATCGATTGTGCATCCAACCTGTTTGGTTGAGTTGGCGCATCGCAGCATCAATGATAGGGAAACCAGTTTGACCTCTACACCACATATCAAAGCTTTTGGTATCTTCTCTCCATGGTAGGTTTTTGGTATTCGATTTGTAGTCTTGGTTTTTACTAATATGAGGATTGTGAATCATGAGTTGTCGATAGAAATCTCTCCATGCCAGCTCTCTTAACCAGCCATCATCTAACCAATCATTTTGTATATGATTTTTTGATTGTGAATAGGATTTTTTGATTTGTTGTACGCATTGTCTTGGCCCTAAACAACCCAGTGCCAGATAAGGAGATAACAAACTGGTTGCAGGTATGTTTGGGAAGTCACGATACTGCTCATAAACAAACATTTTTTTCAGACTGAATTTTATTAACTTTTGTTCAATGGTTTCACTATCAGATGGCCACAAATCTTCTCTGTATTTGAATTGATGTTTTTCTAATGCACCTAAATCATTGATGACATCATTGGCCTGTTTCTTGGGTGACATGAAAACTTCATTGTTTTGGTTTTCAAGCATAATAAGCCATTTTTTATAATAGGCTGTAAACACTTTAAATGGTAAGTCTGATAAATTAAAAACCGGTTGACTGACTATAAGATCGTATGATTCCGCATTAACCTTTATTTGAGATTTTTGTAAGTGCTCAATGACATGCTTATCTCTAGAGTTTTCATCAACAGGCGTTTCTCTATTAAACCACAAGTGTTTTATTGCCTTTGTACGGCAAAAACTCAACAGCAGTTTAGGAGTTTCTTTAAACCAGTCGCATTCTAAAACGTCCAATTTAATGCCCAGTTTATTGCATTTGTTTGATATGTCTTTGACTAAATCAAGACGCAAGCCAATACTGGCATCAGAGACATTGTGTTTCTTCCACTGTTTTAACGAAACAATAAATACTATTCTAATATTGCCATTGTCACAGCCTTTAGACAGAGCAGGATTATCATCAAGGCGTAAATCATTTCTAAGCCATACTAGGTTTTCTACAGTCATAAGTTTTGCGAGTTAATTCAATTATTAATAAAGATGTATAAGTTTAAGTAGCTAGCGACATAAATCCACAAGACATATGGCAACAATAAGATCGATTTCCAACGAATTGTCGTGTAGTAAGAAACGAATATGACTGTCACCAATATTGCCAATGCAATAATATTAAGCAAAGCCAAGCTGACATAATGGAGATTGAAAAATAAAGGGTTCCAACTAAAATTAAGGATCCATTGCACTATGAACAAGGTGATTAATTTTGATTTATTGCTAACAGAATGATACAAAAGAGACAAATATATTGCAAAGCTTAACATGATTGTGGTCCATGCAAAACCAAAAAACCAGCCAGGAGGAGTGATCGGGGATTTGTTTAAAGACAGATACCAATCTGCAGTTACAGCTTGATTTGTAAAAAAAGCACCTAAAAATAGTCCCAAGAAATTGATGGCCAGAAAAATTAAAAATAAGACCATACGGCTTTTTTTTGATTGGTTATTGTTATGCATTTCTTGAAAGTGTTTCATGTTAATTAATGTACAATACAACTTAAGTTGATAAATGTTAAACCATATGAATGAAAATAATGTGAAAGTAGGAATTAGTTCGTGTCTTTTGGGGGAAAAAGTACGTTTTGATGGTGGACACAGTCAATCAAAATACTGTCTTCACACGTTAAGTGAGTTTTTTAAATTTCGTCAATTCTGTCCAGAAATATCAGCAGGTTTAGGTACGCCAAGACCTGCTATTCGTTTGTATGGCGAAGTAGAAAATCCAAAATTATTTTATTCGAATAACCCAGGAGAAGACTTAAGAGAAAAACTTGAAAGTGGTTATGCTCGATTTATTAAAAACCAATCAGACTTATGTGGTTATATTCTGATGAAAAACTCACCAAGTTGTGGCATGACCAGAATTAAAGTCTATCAAAAAAATGGCTACCCACATGTAAATAAACGCTCCGGTTTATTTGCCCAAGCTTTAATGGAACAATACCCAAATTTACCTGTTGAAGAGGACGGAAGATTGAATGATGAAGCATTAAGAGAAAATTTCATCATGCGGGTATTTGCCTATCATCGGCTAAAACAGTTAAAAACCTCTGCGCTAAATCTGCATCAGTTGATTCAATTTCATAGCCGATATAAATATATCGTCATGGCACACAGTCAAGTTGCCTATCTAGCACTGGGTCAGTTATTAAATGGTTCGTCAGAATTAGAGATTGGTGACTTATTTGAAGAGTACACTCAGCAATTTATGCAAGCCATTGCTAAACCAGCCACACGTTTACATCACTATAATACTTTACAGCACATCACCGGTTATTTAAAAAAATCCCTGTCTCCTGCAGCCAAAGCAGACATCGTAAATATTTTAGGTAGATACAGAAACTCTGAAGTGAATCTAGCCACACCCTTGTCCATCATTAATCATTACATCAAACAGTTTGGATCAGAATATATTCAAAACCAATACTATTTAAATCCATATCCTGAAAAATTGGGTTTGCAAAATTACATATAAGAGATTTTTACTTGATTTGTGGATTAATCAAAACTATTTTTGAAAATTATATCAGTCTGTTCATCATATCCTAAATCGTACGGTCCTTGAAAGTCATCTATTTGCTCCCAATCCAGACCACGTAGTTCATTGTCCGCATCAGGTAGAAAGGCACTTTGCATATCACAGTAATCAATGGCATTTGAAGAATTTAAATCTAATCGGTAGTTTTCGTTCTCCCTGTCCATAAATCCTGGGTTGGATTGAGTTGTGATAAATTGTCCAGTGCCGCCTAATGAGTTAGACTCATGCACCATTAAGCAATAAAAACTGCCTCCGAAAGGTTTAGTTTCCTCGTAAACTAGTAGTGATTGAACTTCGGATACAATAGAAGATTCAAACAACACAAGGCCAGAATCATTAGCAATAACCGCAGTATTATTGTTGATATTATTATCTGCAATGGTACTGAAGGATAAATTTAAAAAAGCCTGGTTCGAAATATTAAATAGCGAGCGATTTGAAAAATCCCCACTAAAATCGCCATTCTTAAAAATTAAGTTGCCTTGCATTTGTAATGAAGTATTGATGCCATCAGCGTTAACAATATTGCCAACATTGGCTAAGTTACCAGAGAAAAAGCTTCTGTTAATGGCCAGTTCAGAACCCGATTCAGCCTGTATGACACCACCAGCTGAAGCCTCGTTATTGATAAACTGATTACAACTTCCAGGACTCCAACAAGTGCCGTTTGTAAATCGACTATCCGAGGTAAATTGGGCACCAAAACCAACATAAGCTGCTCCACCATCACCTCTGGCAGTGTTGTTATTTTCAACCAAGCCATTGTAGATTTCTACTATTGAATTATTGCCTGAGACATATATTCCAGCTCCAGAGCCATTATCATTTTGGTCTATATCTGAAATATTAAATGAAACATTAATGGGCTGATTGTTATAGCCTCTACATACTTGTCCTGATTGTTTTTGAACACATTGAGAGTTTCCAAACAAATAAGCTTTTGATTCGGACGCAATATATAAGCCACCGCCATTTCTGGTAGAAAAATTGGCAAAAATCCCGCGTTTATCATCATTTGTATTCACACGGGTTCCAACATAGCTGGTGAATTGACAACCATTTGATAAATAGACACCGCCACCATTGCCATTATTAGCCAGATTTCCAGTAATGCCATTGTTATTGGTTTCGTCTCCATCGATCAAAATAGTAGCAAGGCCTGAACCATCACAAAAAATACCACCACCAGTTGATGCAGTATTGTTTCTTAGCATTAAATTATGTGCTGTGATATTGGTTGTCCCTGTAAAAATAGCAATGCCACCGCCTTGACTTCCTGTGTT
>JBGCFT010000079.1:0-3102 GCA_045107085.1 Marinicellaceae bacterium
GTATCTGGATTAAGTGAAACGCTTTCTATGCCTTGCTTCATTAACCACTGGGCTAAATCTGGGTGATCAGATGGTCCTTGGCCACAAATGCCTATGTACTTGCCCCGTTTTTTGCAGTTGTAAATGGCCATGGCTAATAATTTTTTAACAGCTGGGTCTCTTTCATCAAATAAATCAGCAACCAAACCTGAATCTCTATCCAAACCAAGGGTTAGTTGTGTTAGATCGTTTGATCCTATTGAAAACCCATCAAAAATATCTAGAAATTCATTGGCCAATAACGCATTTGAAGGCAGTTCGCACATCATGATTACTTTGAGTCCATTTTCTCCTTGTTTAAGGCCGAATTTTTCCATGATTTGAATGACTTTTTTGCCTTCTTCTAGGGTTCTCACAAATGGAACCATGGCCCAAATATTGGTTAATCCCATTTCATCACGGATGTGTTTGAGGGCTTTACATTCGAGCTCAAAACATTCTTGAAATGATGGGTCAATGTATCGTGACGCACCGCGAAATCCAATCATAGGGTTTTCTTCATGCGGTTCATATTGTTTGCCGCCAATAAGGTTGGCATATTCATTTGACTTAAAATCAGATAAGCGCACAATGACAGTTTCTGGAGCAAAAGCGGCCCCTAATGTGGCAATGCCCTCAACCAGTCTTTTTACATAATAGTCTACAGGGTCTCCATAAGGAGCAATCATTGGATCAACTATGGCTTTAATGTCATCAGGTTGGCTATCATAATTAAGTAAAACTTTAGGATGAATGCCTATCATGCGATTGATAATAAACTCCAATCGCGCTAAACCAATGCCTTTGTGCGGCAAAGAGGCAAAATCAAAGGCGCGATCTGGATTACCAACATTCATCATGATTTTTAATGGTGCTTCAGGCATATTGTCAAGGTTTGTTTTGATCACTTCAAAATCTATGATTTCATCATAAACATAACCTGTGTCTCCTTCAGAACATGAAACAGTGACTTCAGCACCATGTTTTATTTTGTTTGTGGCATCTCCACATCCGACAATCGCAGGTATTCCCAATTCACGGGCTATAATGGCGGCATGACAGGTTCTTCCACCTCTGTTTGTAACAATGGCTGCGGCACGTTTCATAATGGGTTCCCAGTCGGGATCTGTCATATCTGTTACCAGAACATCGCCTGGCTGTACTTCGTCCATTTGTGAAATATTGGCGATTACTTTGGCTGTTCCTGAGCCTATTTTTTGCCCAATACTTCGTCCTTCACAAATAACATTGCCTGATTTGGATATTTGATAACGTTCGAGTGTTTGGGTATTTTTATCTTGGCTTTTTACGGTTTCTGGACGGGCTTGAACGATATAGAGCTTTCCGGTTACACCATCTTTGGCCCATTCAATATCCATTGGTCTATTGTAATGTTTTTCGATGATAATGGCTTGTTGGGCCAGTTCAGCGACTTCTTCATCACTGATGGAAAATATTTGCGCTCTTTTTTTGTCGACATTTTGTGTAACGACATCTCTGCTATCGCAGTAAACCATTTCTATGTGTTTTGAACCCAGGTTCCTTCTTAAGATCGCAGGTTTTTCAGATTCTATGTTGGGTTTATAAACATAAAATTCATCAGGATTAACGGCACCTTGAACGACCATTTCTCCCAACCCATATGATGATGTAATAAAAACCACATCTTCAAAACCTGATTCGGTGTCTATTGAAAACATAACACCACTTGAAGCCAGGTCGCTGCGGATCATTAATTGAACACCCGCTGATAAATAGACGTCATGGTGGTCAAAACCTTGGTGAACACGATAGGAAATCGCTCTGTCATTATAAAGAGAGGCAAACACTTCATGTATTTTTGATAAGACATTGTCTATGCCTGTGACATTGAGAAATGTTTCTTGTTGCCCTGCAAAAGAAGCATCAGGTAAATCTTCTGCGGTAGCAGATGAACGGACTGCAACAGATGCATTGGCACCAATTTCGGATTCCATTTTTTCAAATGCTATGCGTATTTTATGTTCTAACTCTTCTTGAAATGGTGTTTCCATTACCCAAGATCTTATTTCTTGGCCGGCTTCAGCTAAGGCTTTAACATCGTCTACATCTAAAGCATTTAAACGTTCATTTATTCGATCATCTAATCCAGTTTGCCCTAAAAAGTCGATGAAAGCTTGTGAAGTTGTAGCAAAACCTCCAGGAACACTTACACCCAAGTCGGATAAGTGTGTTATCATTTCTCCAAGAGAAGCGTTTTTGCCACCAACTCTGGCCAAATCATTCATTCCTAGTTGGTTAAGTTGCAAGATGTATTCTGACATAGATAAACCGTGATTATTTCAAAACTATACATTCTATCATTATGCTAGAATATATTGACTGGATTTAAAAAAAATATATGAAAAAATGTACAATATTTTATGTGTCTGATGGAACGGCGATTACAGCTGAAACCGTTGGGCACTCCTTGATCTCTCAATTCAGAGACATTAGTTTTAAACAAATTCGCATTCCATTTATTGATTCTGTTGAAAAAGCCAAACGTGCCGCTGAAGAAATAAAAGCTGAACATGTGGATTGTCAACCCATGGTTATCAATACTGTTGTTGATATTAAACTCAGGAGGATTATTCACTCTGGTGGCGGTTTGAAACTGGATCCGTTTAACAGACTATTGAGAGAAATAGAACGTAACTTTAATATCAAAAGATCTCCAGTTGTTGGCCGTGCTCATGGAAGAGTGGACTCTAAAGCTTATACAGCCAGAATTGATGCAACTAATTTTGCATTAATTCATGACGATGGAATGAGCGTATCTTATGACGAGGCAGATATAATTTTGTTGGGTGTCAGTCGCTCAGGAAAAACACCGACTTGTTTATATTTGGCACTTCAATATGGTGTCAAAGCGGCCAACTATCCATTGACAGAAGAGGATTTAGATCGGTTGAAAATTCCCGAAAGCATCCTTAAAAATAAGGACAAAGTTTATGGGCTGACAATTGACCCCTTTCGTTTGTCACAAATTAGAGCAGAAAGAAGGCAGGGGACACAATATTCTAACTTGAGACAATGCCAAAGAGAAGTCAGCGATGCTGAATC
>JBGCFT010000008.1:0-4900 GCA_045107085.1 Marinicellaceae bacterium
GAAATTCTTTTTCTTAGTTGCCAAAACCATGTCGGTAAAGATTCTTTTTTATAAGAAAAATAATCCGTTATCAATGCAATAATAAAACCCACTAAAAGAACCGACAAGGCAAATTTTGAAGCAATGGTCATGAGACTCAACCAGGCCATAATAGCCAATATATTGCTGATAATTATCAATTTATTGGGTTTATTCTGCTGTAGTGAAATACCCCATTGAATACCCGCTAAAAATGCTAAAATAACGGCACCATAACTGTGCATAAATACACGTGCCTTAAAACCAGAATAGACAATTTCACCACCTAGAAATTCAGGAACATTAAAATAGGGGCTGAGTGCAATAAAAACCGCAATTAAAAAAGGCAGGCTACCTAAATAGGTTAGGATAATGGCGAGGCGATTGTTATGTCTTGGCATAGATTTTTTCTCAATATTAACTTGAGGTCATAATTTAAAAGATGGACTGTAGATTTTCTGTCAAAATCTTTGTGATTATTATAAATAATGATAAGGTCAATGTTACACTAATTTAATTTAAGGACACTTTTTGTGAATAAAGTATTGGTACTATTTGCTCATCCTAATTATCAACAATCGGTTTTAAACAAAACTTTGAATCAGCATTACATTGGATTATCACAAGTCACTTTTCATGATTTGTATGAGGAATACCCAAATTTCATCATTGATATTGAAAAAGAGCAAGAACTACTATTGACGCATGACATCATTGTGTTTCACCACCCCTTATATTGGTATTCATCACCAGCTTTGTTGAAAGAATGGGTTGATGTGGTGTTTCAACATGGTTTTGCTTATGGAGCAAAAGGCCGTGCATTAAAGAATAAAACTTTTGTTTCAGTTGTCACAACTGGAGCTGATTCGGTAAGCTATCTTGAAAATGATAGCATAAGAAATGTCATGCAACCCTTTGAAAGAACAGCACGTTTTTGTAACATGGATTATTTACCACCCTTTGTTATTCATGGAGGCTTGAAAATTAAATCAGAACAGACAGATTCCTTAGTGGGAAAAGAAATGTTAATAACACAGGTTGAGCTTTTTAAATGTTTTGTAAGAGATTTAATTAATACAGAAATTAATCATCAAGAATTAGCTAAATTTAATACCATGAACGAATGGTACATACAAACTGGAGTGAGTCATGACTGAAGCATTTATCATTGCCAGTGTATTTTTATCTTTGGCTGTATTATTGGTTCCGTTTGCAAATCGTATTGGCCTGGGCTCTGTTTTAGGTTATTTATTTGCTGGAGCCATTATCGGTGTCATGCTGACTTATTTGGCACCCCTGATCGGTTTTAAATCAGATGATTTATTAGAACAACTCAATCACGCTTCAGAATTTGGTGTGGTATTAATGCTATTTTTGATTGGCTTAGAAATTCAGCCCAGCCATTTGTGGCGTATGAAAGGCACGATTATTGGAGCTGGAGGTTTGCAAGTTGGATTGACTGCTTTGTTAATTATGTTGATTGCTATGCAATTATTCGATATGGCATGGCAAACAGGTTTAGCTATCGGTTTAATTCTGGCATTATCTTCTACTGCTATTATTATGCAAACTCTAAGTGAGAAAGGCTGGCAAAATTCTATAGGTGGAAAAGCTTCATTTGCTGCTTTATTATTCCAAGACATTGCGATTATACCCATAATAGCCATTTTGCCTTTACTCGCATTGTCCTCATCAAAATCTCATGAGTCAGCTGCACATGGCTTAGAAATTGTTTCCTACTTGCCATCATGGTCACAGCCTTTTGTCGTTGTGATTGCTATTGTTGTGGTTTATGTATTATCTAGGTATTTGATTAACCCATTATTTGATTATATTGCAAAAGCCAGATTGAAAGAAATTTTTACCACAGCGGCTTTAGGCTTGGTCACATTGATTGCTGCAGTTATGTCTTTATTGGGTTTGTCACCAGCATTGGGTGTCTTTATTGCTGGTGTGATATTGAGTGAAAGCGAATACCGTCATCAAATTGAAGCGGATATTGAACCCTTTAAAGGGTTGTTGTTGGGTATATTTTTCATGACTGTTGGCGCTGCATTTAATTTCACTCTATTTGCTTCAGAAATGCTATTGGTTCTAGGGTTAACTTTTTCATTAATAACTTTAAAAGGAGTGGTTTTATTTGTTGTTGGTAAAGTCATGAAATTAAAAAAAATAGAACATGCCTTATTCTTTCTTGCTTTAGCACAAGGTGGTGAATTTGCATTTGTTTTATTGACTCTGGCTGTCTCTAATTCTGTATTGCCAGATTATTACGCTGATTTATTAAGAATAGTTGTTGCACTTTCTATGGCGATCACTCCGTTATTGTTTATTTTCTATGAAAAAGTGTTACTTCCCAGATCCATTACTCCAGACATGTCAAATAGACCAGAAGATGAAATAGATGAGCAAAACTGTGTCATTATTGCTGGTGTAGGTCGATTTGGACAGATAGTTGGACGTATGATGCAGCACAATAATTTTAATGTCACGGCTTTAGACAATGATCCAAATATGATAGACACATTGCGAAAATTTGGATGGAAAGTCTTTTATGGAGACGCCACACGATTGGATTTACTGATAGCTGCCGGAATTAAAAAAGCCAGAGTTTTAGTGATTGCAATGGATGATCCTGATAAAGTGCTTGAACTCACAGAGATTATTTCAAAAGAATATCCACACATTGAACTGTTTGTTCGAGCAAAAGATAGGGTAACGGCCTATCAATTGCATAATTTAGGTGTCAAACACATTGTCAGGGAGACTTTTGAATCCTCAGCTACTTTGGGTGAAGCTGTGTTAATTAAAATGGGCTTCAGAGCTTATCAAGCCAAACGCGCAAAGCTTTTGTATCAAAGAGAAGATGAAAGATTGGTAAAAGAATTAGCAGAATCTTGGTTACACGATGAAGAAGAACACATAATATATGCTCAGCAAAAATACGCTAATCTATCAGATGTTTTACAAAGCGATAGTACGCATCATATTGAAGAGCATATTGATTTAGGTTGGTTCGAAGAAAAACTTAAAAAAACTAATACCATTGAGAGCAAAGAGGAATAGTTTTAAGTTTATTGCTAAGAAAAATCAACAGTTTGGTAAAGAAGTGAGCTGCAGTGAGACAAATGCTAAACCAACTACTAAAGCAATCTCAAATTCTATAGTATCCAGCAAATCTAAAACATTTACTAAACCGAAAACACCGAATATCTAAATGTTTAAGGTGGAGATATTTAAATAGAGGAATTGGTGTAGACGTCATTCTATTCATAATAGTTGCTAGGTTTTAAACTATTAAAAAAGCTTATTGATTGGGAAATTTTACAATGTCTTGTTCATTTGCTTTTTCTTCACATTGTCCTCTGTATTGTGCTATTTCTCTATTAGCATATGAATCGAGTTTGATATAGCCTTCATGGCAATAATTTTTTTCAAATAGAATTTTTTCTAGTTTTTGTACTAATTTTTCTTTCATTTCAAATTGGCGGTCAGAATGGTTACCACGTTGTTGATTTTTACCGCCAGATCTTCTGCTGTTTCCCTTTGAACCACCTCGATTACCTCTACCTCTATTTTTATTGCCTTTATTAGAATTTGAAGAGGATAAGCTATAACTAAACTGTTTAATACCATCATGAGTGATATGAGTAACAAAATGCTCAATTGGCTCTGGTCTTTTGGCTTTAGATGCACAAGATACTATAAATATGATGGTGACAAGTACTAAGAATATGTTTTTCATAAGTGATACTTTGTAAATATTAAATGAGCATAATATTGCTGGATTAAGAATTAAATAAGCATAGAAAAAGGAAGTTGTGTTAGATTTTCATTAACACATGTTACTATCTAAATTAAATTTACTAAGTCACAAGGCCAATCACATGAAATTATTAATTCGTAACATAGCAAGATCAGTAACAGAAAAAGAATTAAAATCGATGTTTGCTGAATTTGGCCAAGTTCAATATTGTAACTTAGTTCTAGATAAAGAGTCAGGTCAATCAAAAGGATTTGCTTTTGTTGAGATGCCTAAAGTCGGCGAAGTAAAAGTTGCGATCAAAAAACTCAATAATCTAGAATTAGAAGGTCATAAAATTCGAGTTAAAAAAGCTGACAACACAAGCAATTAAGTTCCTACAAAGTGAATTATTGACATATATTTCACATTATTCACAGTACAATTTAATTTTAAATTAATAATCACTATGAAAAAGATTATCGGAATTTCAATTATTTTAATTATGTCTCTTATAGTATTTCAATCGTGTCGACAATATCCAGATATTAGAACAGCAGAAAAAGTTGATCTAGATAAGTTTATGGGAGATTGGTATGTGATTGCTAACATACCCACATTTATTGAAAAAGGCGCACACAACGCCGTTGAAACTTATTCGAGAGAATCTAGTGATGTTATCAATACTACTTTTCGATTTAACAAAGGCAGTTTGACTGGACCTGAAAAAGAATATAATCCAACTGGTTTTGTCACAGAAGCACCCTCAAATGCAGAATGGAAGATGCAATTTTTATGGCCATTTAAATCTGAATTCATCATTGTTTATGTTGATCCAGCTTATAAATATACCATTATAGGTAGAACCAAAAGAGATTATGTTTGGATAATGGCCAGATCTCCAACTATCAGTGAAAGTGATACCAAAAGTCTTATTGATATCGCTGTAGCCGAAGGTTATGACCGTTCACAAATTAAAATTATTCCACATGGTTAAATAGAACGGATAATAAAATTGAACATGTGTTGCTTATTTAGGTCTGATTTATATCTAACTTGATAAGTATATTCATGAAATTCATAGTCAATGCACCGCGTTTTTTTGTCTGTTTTTTAATATTTGTAATCTTTTCAAACGCA
>JBGCFT010000080.1:0-5555 GCA_045107085.1 Marinicellaceae bacterium
TAAAGGTGCCAGTATTGGCACAGGTTACTTTCATGCCAACAAACAAACCGCAGAGACTAATTTTGTGGCCTTGTTGGCACAGGCAGAGGCCTCATTAGAAATTATGCGTGAACAAAAGCATGGCCATTTAGTTGCCATTTCTTCTATCAGTGGTTTCAGAGGTTATCGGCGGGCCCTCACTGTTTATGCCGCCACCAAAGCCGCCGTTACTAATCTGTGCGAAGGCATGTACATTGATTTAATGGGCACAGACATCAAAATCAGCTGTGTACACCCTGGATTTATTCGCAGCGAAATCAATGAGAAGGTAAAAAAAGTGCCTTTTATAGTGGATACCCAAACAGGTGTTAAAGCAATGGTCAAAGCCATTGAGAGAGAAAAACTCAACAGCCATGTGCCGTTTTGGCCTTGGGCGATATTGAGGTATGTGTTTCCGATTATGCCCAGATCAATGCTCAGAAAGATGTCGTGATGGGAAGCTTTATCTTTTTATACTGACCCTTTTTTCCTGCTTTGTTATAGACTGATATTTTTCATATTAATTTCAATTATTGTTTAATCAGTTACTCATATTCCCCCAAAAAAACTGGACAACAAATTAAAACAATTGGAGTCCGGTTTTTTGGGGGAATATCAGACCCCTTTTTCGTTATATGCGTATATGCAATAGACCTATTTATTCAGAAGGCAAACAATCACCCCAGTCAACCTCTTCCATAGGTAATCTTGAGATTAGGTCATGCTCTTTTTGGTAAATAATGGTGACTGCTCCAGGATAATAAACGGTTGAAAGAGAATTCACATAAGATCCTCGAGATCCTATTGCCAAATCATCCTTGCCATCACAATCAAAGTCTCCAACAGCAAGTGAATAGCCAAATTGAAAATTTTCAGTAACAACACCAGGGTTGGACAGAGATGATTGGTCGAACTGTATGTCATTATTGCTGGCCTGCAATCCGATATTTTCGTAACCATAGATGATCGAAACCGCACCTGCATTCTTGACATCACCAACATCCTCAAGATAGTTGCCTACAATCAAATCATCGACTCCATCACTGTTCATGTCGCCAACTGCCAATACAGACCCAAAACGATCACCGCTTTCAGCGGCTCCATTGATGCCATTGTTCCCTTGAAACAACAATTGATTTCCACTTGAAGTCAACCCTCCACTGAAGTCAAGTAAAGTTGTTTGATCCGATCCATACATGATTGCGACAGCCCCTGCATTTGAAATAGTATTGTTGCTGACATCTTCACCTGGCACGCCAATGGCAAGATCATCATAACCATCTTTGTTAAAATCGCCTGAAGCCAGGGCATAGCCAAAATCATCACCATCCTCTGAAACACCAATCATTGGTGGTGAAAAGACATCCTCGAAATCTTGGTTGAAATCTCGATTCCCTGTAAATGTTAACCCTCCAGGGTCAACTAAAGCACCAGCTTCATAAGGCAAGCCATAAATAACATTGATCGAACCGCCAATTCGATTTGCACCATCGGTTTGAACATCATTTGGTACACCTACAGCCAGATCATCCTGTCCATCTCTATTGAAATCGCCTGCAGCCAATGCATAACCGAAATTTTCATCGTCACGAGCTTGTCCTGTCAAGTTTTGTTGACTAAAAGATTCGTCCCAATATGAAGTCAACCCTTCAGCAAAAAAATCAGCAAGGTTTGAAGAATCACCATACAAAACGGAAATAGAACCCCCATCGGTTGCTTCAAAAACATTGGTTAAATCTTCTCGAGGCACACCTATGACCAAATCATCCGCCATGTCTTCATTAAAATCTCCCACAACCATGGCCGTGCCATACCTGTCATCTGGTTCATTGATTCCAATAATGCTGTCAGTTCCCTGATGAAATGAACCCAAAGCGTCACAAAGAGTGCTGCCCATAGCCGTACAATCCGGATTGCCGCCAAACAAAATATTAACCATTCCCGTTTTTTCAACGCCAGTGACGGTTTCACCAGGAACCCCTACGATCACATCACGCCAGCCATTGCAACTCGGGCCTTGACAGAGACCTGCTGGCCTTTCAGCAAAATACCCTATAACCACTTCCCCACCAAAGAAGTCACCATCTTCTGTGTTACCCGTGACTCCAGGTGTATCTTGGGAAATCCGAATATTGAATGGATGTGCGTTGAGACCATTTTGATTATTGCCATAGAGTAAGTATACAGCACCGCCTTTTTCTCCTCCTGAAGACTCACGTGGAGCGCCAATAACCAACAAATTATCTGAGGCGGCCAAAGAGTAACCAAACAATGCATCAACTTGTTCAGAATCGTTGATTTGAACGGAGTTCTGTTTGATATAATCATTGCGTTCAAACACCAATTGAGCCACAGATGAGAATGACATAAAAATCGCTACTAAAATCAATACCAGCTTGTTCATACAATCCCTCCCTCTCTTATTCTATCAGAGTCATCATTGATTGGATCCAAAGCGGTGCCAAATCGCGCACCAAACTGATCGTCGAACTGGAATTGATCTCCGACTGCTGCATGTTGGAGTGTGAGGTAACTACCCCGTTCCAAGTTCAGTTGTGCTGTGGCTGTATCAACTAATAAGATAAATAAGACTGCCTTTTTCATAAATCCTCTCTAATAATGTGCATATATATAAAGGCGCTAAAAATATAAAACTGGGATCATATGGCATTAAATTATTTCAAAAAGGGTATTGGGAAGCGCTTTGGTCAGTCCATTTTATGAGAACTGAACGAATACCAAGGGCACCCTTCTGTAGGAAATATCATACAACACAAAAATATATTTACATACATTAAAATTGCCTGGTATTTTAGAGCGATTAAATTTGAATTCTGAAACATGGATGGACGAATTAAATCAATTCAAAACCAAAGGTCACACGGCTGTGGGAACAGTTCAACAATTGAAGGAATTCTGTCAATCAGTTAGCAAGAAATGGCGAACAGGAATTCAGTTAAATCCTGCTTTAGAATAGGATATATTCACAAGTATTTCGAATTCACTTTTTGAGTGTGATGGATTACTTCGTTTCAAATAAGACAAAATCATTATATTTACATCAAACACATCCAAAAACTATGCTGCACAGTTAAAAACTAATAAATCGAAAGAAAATCAAGCCAAAATACTTCTATTTCAGCTTGATTGTATTCTTTTCAAAGTGAGTGTCCTTTATTATTTTTGCAATGTGCAATGTGTCAGATGGCGTCTAAACTTCTACAGATTAGGGTTGCTCAACTCCTATCTGAATAACTTTTTGCCTGTATTTATTCATAATTTCCAATTCTTCTTGCCTACCTTCTACTGCATAAAAAAAGAATCTATGATTAGTTACCCATTCTTTGAACCCCAACATAACACCGTCAAAGTTACCAATAACATCCATATTTAATTCCCAAAAAGGGGGTATAGTTCCGTCTACTACATCAAATAAAGAAGCAGGGTAAGCACTAGGAGTATCACTTAAATCAAAATACTCATCTTCATCATCTAAATAAATATAAAACCACGGTTCATCTTTATCAAATATTACACCATGTACATTATATGTTTTTTCAATTTCAATATTTAATTGCCCATCACTAAATTTAAATATTTGTTCAACTCTATCTGTTTTATGAATATCAAAAACATTGTTCTTTTTGCAAGTAATTTTCATGACTTTTCTTTTTCTTCTTGTTGTTGTTTTTCGTTTTCTTCTCTCTGTTTTTTGTTATCTCGTTTGCCTCCCTCTCTTGTTTTTTCATATCTACCAGCCCTATCAGTAGAGCTTTTAACAAATTTATAATCACTACCTTTTCCTGTTTCTTTATCTCTTACATAATGTACATTTGATTTTTTACCTTCGCTAGAAATAGTCTCTAATTCAATTTTTTCGGAATTTGTTAAATTAGGATCATCTAATTTATCTGATGTCATTTTCACCTGTCCTTCTCCTTTTTTTGCAGCATCCATTGTCATTTGGTCTTGGATTGATTTTGGCTCTCGATGAATCGTTTCCCCATGATAATTTTTTTCAACAGATTTTTGATCTTCCAAACTAGAATTATCCTTATTCTGTGTAGTTGTTGAGGTCTGCGAGTTATTTTTATTTCCATTAATCTTCGCAACTTTATTAGCCTTAATAGCATTGTAAGCGGCTTTGCCAACAATACCGCCAGCTGCTGTAACAATAAGGCCTTTTCCTACTTCTGCACCAGTATCAACAACTGCAGCACCTAATGATTTATTACCTGTTGCAACTTCTGCAACCCCTTTACCGAGAGCTTCCCCAGTTTCAGCAGTACCCCAAGCAGCTGATGCCCAACCAAGTCCTTGAAGAATGTACGGTACAGCAGGAGCTAAAAAGAAAGCATATCCACTTGGATCAGTTCCAGATAAAGGATTGTTCAAAATGTACGTATACGGATGCATCGCCTGAGTACTTGTAGGACTCTGTATAAACGGATCTACACTCAGAAACCTGCCGTTGTTATAATCATACATTCGGCCATTCATATGAATCAACTGCATCTCATCCAAATGCTCGTGTTCGGTGAAGCCGCGTTTGCTTATGTCAATGTCACTTATAACGTTTCCAAAGGCATCTACATCTGTAAAGCCTAATCTGGATTTAAATAGCTTGTTGCCATTTTCATCTGCTTGATCAGACCAATCCCCTTTTCGAGGTTTACCAAATGCATCGTAACTCATAGTATGCAATAAATCACCAGTCTCGTCAAGGACTTGTGTAGTGGAACCTAGGCGGTCTTTTTGCATAAAATGTGTGCGTTTTGCACCCGTTTGATAATCTTTGGTGATGGTCATGTAACTGGTGATGTAGTATTTGCTTTGGGTTAAGATGCCACCTTTGTATATCTGCTCATAATCTTTATTGGCATACAAAGTAAGTTCACCATTGAGTGCATCGTACTTGCGGTATCTTTGGTTGTCTGGACCGTAATTAAATTCAAGGGTTTGCTGACTTTCATCTGTGATACTGCTTGTTGATTCAATAAGGAGGTTGTTGTAATCATAAATATAGCTGGCTTTTTCATTGTTACCAATACAATCAGCAATGCGGTTGCCTCTGGCATCGTAATGGTAGCTGATGTTGCTTCCGTTAATTAATGATGCGCTCTTAACTGCGTTTGGTCCTGGATTTGATGTTCGGTTACATGAAGATTCTGTCGTCGATACTTTTGAATCACCATATTGATAACTGTTACTAAAATCGCTTTTTTCTCTTATGTTGCCCAACACATCATAATCGTAGGTTTTTATTGATTCATCCACTGTGTTCTCATTCATAGTGGCTTTTTTCAATCGATGTAATGTATCGTAATCAAAGGTTTCAATGGCTTGATCTGACCCTCTATCTAAGCTTTGCTGTTGTATATTGCCCCATAAATCGTATTTATAGTCCAGTATTTCAGCACCTGAACTAGATTGATTGGTGATGGTTTTAATTTGACCTGTGGCTGCATGGTAATCGGTTGTGCTTGTCAAATCTTCGTATTGACTGAAGGTACGCTTTATTTCTTGACCTTTATAAT
>JBGCFT010000081.1:0-3387 GCA_045107085.1 Marinicellaceae bacterium
GCCAACTGGCTTTTAATTTAATTAAAGATAATGACGATTGGAACAAAGATGCTTTGATTGTCTTGTTTTCAGAAAAAGTTCCTGAAACCTCTCAACAGCAATACAATGATATTATGCAGCCAAAAGTGCTATGAAGTTATCAGATTTAAGCGAAAAAAAAATTGGCATTTGGGGGTTTGGCGTTGAAGGTCAAGCCACTGCAGATTATTTAAAGCGCAAAGGTTTGGATTTTTCTGTGCTGTGCAGTCCAAAAGAAGTGGATAAGCAATACACATGTATTACTGATAAAGTGGATACCAAGTTATTGAATTGTTTTGATGTGATTGTGAAGTCACCAGGCATTAGTCCTTATCCAGAATATGTACAAAAATGCCAGGCACACATCACTTCGCCAACTGCTTTGTGGTTTGCTAATGAGAAAAAGACCACAGTTATTGCTATTACTGGTACCAAAGGCAAAAGCACTTTGGTCAGTTTGTTGACGCATATTCTCAATGCATTTGATAAAAAAACTCATTTGGTTGGCAATATTGGACAAGCACTTATTTCTTCCCATTCTGATTATGATTATATAGTCTTAGAGGCTTCAAGTTTTCAAATTTATGATGGTAACATTGCCGCTGAAATTGCTTTGCTTAATAATTTATATCCAGAACATTTGGATTGGCACAATGGCCAAGATAACTATTTTCACGACAAGTTGAAAATATTTGATAATGCTGAGATTAAAATCACCAATGCGCAAGACAGCAGAATACAGCAAAGATTGCCTGCGAAAGGTCTGATTTATTTTAATCATAAAGACGGTTTTCATGTGCTCAATAGTGTGCTGTTTTATCAAAAACAAAAAATATTAGACCTGACAGAAATTCAATTGATAGGTCACCATAATCTTGAAAATATTGGAGCAGTTTTAACCATATGCCTGCAATTGAATTTAGATTTGATCAAGTGTGTTGAGGCCATTAAGTATTTTAAGCCTCTGGTCCATCGACTACAAAACTTGGGTAAAGTAGGGCAGCATTATGCGATTAATGACAGTATTGCTACCACGCCCATTGCCACACTTGCAGCGATGCAAACAGTTGATTTGTCGCAAACAACATTATTAATTGGTGGCTTTGATAGAGGCCATGATTGGACAGATTTTGCAGAAGCTCTTAACAATAATCCTCCCAATTTACTATTGATTTCAGGGCAAAATGCACAAGCAATTTTTCAGCATTTACGCCAACTTAAGGCAGAATTTAATTATAAATTGTTAGAAGATTTATCTTCGGCAATTAAATATGCTAAGCTCAATTCACCCAAAAACCATACTCTTCTTTTATCACCGGGTGCGCCCAGTTTTGATCAATTTGAAAGTTATATTCAAAGAGGAGAGTTTTTTCAAAAGGAGTTTAAAAAAGATGTGTCATAGAATGACTGTTATTTTATGTTTAATGTTAACCTTTAATGTATCTTCAGAGGAATCTATCGTGGTTCCACAGATGCTATTAGACCAAGTTGCTGAGGGCAATGCTGAAGCAGCGTATTATATTGCTTTGCAATTTGATAAAAATAGCTTTGCAGATGATGAAATGAGAATTGATACCAAGGCCCAAGAATGGATGAAAAAAGCGGCTGAAATGGAATATCCACAAGCCATGTTGGAGTGGGCAATGATGCTGGAATATGAGGAAAAAGAGACTGAAGCTTTGCAATGGTTGTTAAAAGCCGCTGATGTAAATGTTGCTGATGCCATTGCTAAAATTGCTTATTACTATATTAATGGCTTAGCGGGTTTGCCCAAGGACTGCAAAATTGCTTACCAATGGTATGAAAAAGCCCAAATTTATGACCATAAAATTGCGTATAATGATCATGCTTGGTCATTGGCAACATCACCATATGATGTCTGTCGAAGTCCTGAAAAAGCCTTGTTTAAGATTTCCAAATTGATGACCATTTACCAAGATGAATTCGAATATGTGCCGCCAGCCGTTTTGGACACCAAAGCAGCGGTGCATGCCAGTATCTCTGATTTCAATAAAGCCATCGAAATTCAGAAACAAGCGTTAGAGATCATAGGTGATTCTCATGCGAAATTTGAATCCTATCAGAACCGTTTAGAGATGTATCAAAATAGAAAAGTGTGGGTTCAATCTAAATAATTATAAATAAATATAAATAAATATAAAAAAACCCTGAGTCTTTATAAATAGAATTCAGGGTTTTACTTTTTATTTATCAATACGCAAAATGCGCAAAGAAAAAATGTTGATTAATTATTGCTTAATCAAAGTTTCCTTCAAAGATTTTATCAACATCAGGAATCAAGCTTAATGCTCTGAGTGTTTCATTTTCAGGTAAAGCTAATTCATCAATATTGGCTGCGCCAATCACAAACTCATCTGATTTCGGCATCAAATTCGTTGTAAAAGAAAAACTAAACATTTCGCCCCAGTCTTGTTCGTTATCAACTGTACCTGTGATTGATAATTGTCCTTCAGTCACTTCAAATTGCCAATCATTTGCATCATCTTGATCAGGATCATTAAAGACAAGATCAGTTAAAATTGCATTGTCTATCATGGGTAATCTGTATTGAATAAAACGGGGATCAAATTCATAGTTTTCAACAGCATAGTTGTATCGGTATAAGCCACTGTCTAATAATTCGACTTTAACAGCAACAGCAAATTGGCCTTCACCCGATTCAACAGTTTGCGTGAATTCGTTTTCACCGATGTTATTTGGATCGACATAATTGTCTAATGCCGCACCGTTGGTGAAGGTATTCCCAGCATTCATGTTCCAACCACCACCGTTTGGTGTTGGATTTATTGATCGGTAACCCATTGAATTAAAAATATTGATATCATCACGGATCAAATACCAAGCTTGTAAGAACAAAGCATCATTCGCATCGTCTGTCAGTTCAGCCGTATTGGCTATCAATCTAAATTGCCCAGGACCGTCTGAAAAGTTTCTTTGGTTGCCCGAACACGGTTCAGGATCAAAAAATGTACCACAGTTTTCCCAAATTCCAGAATCGGCTTCAATTTCTACTCTTGGTCCCATGGCTGAAGTTGAATCATTGTTACTCACGCCATAAACATCTTCACAACCAAGCCAAAGAATATCACCACCACCACAGTCTACATCGCAATTACTGTTGATGGTAAAAAACGCATGTTTAACACCTGAATTACTTAATTGTTCGAATCGCCCATCAACTTCTCTATAAATTGACCAAGTTAAGAAAGGATGTTGATCATTGTCATAAGGCTCATTATTACCTGAATATTTAAAATGCCAAGGTACATCTGCTGTACCCACATTTTTTAATTCTGCTGAAGGAGCAATCACTATAAAATCAGAATCTAAACCATTGCTGTTGTGGCG
>JBGCFT010000082.1:0-2869 GCA_045107085.1 Marinicellaceae bacterium
ACTTTTCTTGAGGGTGATTTTTTTGTTTTCAAAAATTTATCAGTGGCGACATCCAATGCTTCAGCTAATACCAAAGCTTTATCATTACCTTTTTGGCCGATGTCTTCAAGTGATACTGCCAATGCTAAGAATTCACCCAATGAGTCCCAACGTAAATGACCTTCGCTGACAAATTGCTGAACATGTTTTGGAGCTGATCCACCAGCACCTGTTTCAAATAATCCACCGCCTGCTAACAGTGGAACAATTGATAACATTTTGGCACTGGTACCTAACTCCAAAATTGGAAATAAATCGGTTAAATAATCACGCAACACATTGCCAGTAACAGAAATAGTATCCAATCCTGCTGTGACTCGCTCACAGGTATATCGCATGGCATCAACAGGAGATTTAATCGTCACCTCTAAGCCATCTGTATCATGATCAGTCAAATACTCTTCAACCTTTGCCATAATATTTCGGTCATGGGCTCGATTTGGATCCAGCCAAAAAACAGCTGCACTGCCTGTATTGCGTGCTCGGGTTACACCTAATTTAACCCAGTCTTGAATAGGTAAATCTTTGGTCTGACACATGCGCCAAATATCTCCTTTCTCAACATCATGCTGCATTAATAAATCACCCGATTCACTCAACACTTTCACTGTACCTGAGTCTGTCATTTCAAACGTTTTGTCATGCGAACCATATTCTTCAGCTTTTTGAGCCATTAAACCCACATTACAAACATTGCCCATTGTCTTAACATCAAATGCGCCATTTTCTTTACAATATTGAATCATTTCTTGATAGATACCTGCATAACATCTATCAGGTATACAGGCTTTCATGTCTTGTAGTTTTCCATCAGCATTCCACATCATTCCAGATGAGCGAATGGCTGCTGGCATAGAAGCATCAATTATCACATCACTGGGTACATGTAAATTAGTGATGCCTTTATCCGAATCAACCATAGCCATAGCTGGCCTTGATTCAAAACACGCTTGAATATCGGCTTCAATTTCAGCTCGAGATTTTGCATCTAATCTGGCAATATTAGTAATAACATTACCAAAACCATTATTGGGATTGACACCCAATTCTTTAAAAATTTCTGCATGTTTTGTAAATACATCTTTAAAAAATACTTTTACTGCATGACCAAAGATTATTGGATCTGAAACTTTCATCATGGTGGCTTTCATATGTAATGAAAACAATACTCCACTGTCCTTTGCATCATTGATTTCGTTTTCAAAAAAAGCCCTTAAAGCTTTAACGCTCATCACTGATGAATCAATGAGCTCTCCAGCTTGCAATGGCGTGCTCTCTTTGAGTACTGTTTTTTGCCCATTCGAATCTGTAAAAGTGATTTTCACATCGTCTGCATCATCCATAACAACTGATTGTTCACTGGAATAAAAGTCACCTTCAGTCATATGTGCAACATGTGATTGCGAATCGTTTGACCATTCACCCATTGAATGCGGATTATCTTTAGCAAATTGTTTAACTGGTGCAGCCACACGTCTATCAGAATTACCTTCACGCAGAACCGGATTAACGGCTGATCCCAAATTTTTTGCATATCGGGCTTTGATTGCTTTTTCTTCATCATTACTGGGATCATCTGGATAACTTGGTATAGCAAAACCATCAGCTTGAAGTTCAGCAATGGCTGCTTTTAATTGGGGGATTGAAGCTGAAATATTAGGTAGCTTAATGACATTTGCTTCCGCTTTTTTGACCAAAACACCCAATTCAGCCAAGGCATCTGATTTTTGTTGATCCTCATTTAAGTAATCATTAAAGTTTGAAATAATACGTCCGCTCAAAGAAATATCTTTGGTTTCAATATTTATATCTGCCGCTTTAACAAACTTTTCAACAACTGGTAAAAACGAAGCTGTTGCCAAAGCAGGTGCTTCATCCGTTAATGTATAGATAATGGTTGGTTTTGTCATTTATTTTGTCCCACAAATTAATTGGCACGTATTATAAATCAATGTGCTAATTAACTACATTGCAAAGTTTAAAAGAATGGTAATTAGATTTTTAAAGCCATTAGATTTGAGTTTATGTATATATCAATATATACTATATTTATGTTTATTACCAATTTAACCAAAGCATTTAATAAATCAGGCATAAAATATGCGCTCGTTGGTGGTCATGCAGTAGCCATTCATGGAGCCGTTCGAGGAACCATGGATGTTGATTTTATTTTAAAATGGGAATTATTAAATCTAGAAAAAACCGAAACAACCCTAAATGGTTTAGGCCTTGTATCTAGATTACCCATATCAGCAAAAGACGTATTTCATTTTCGAGAAGAATACATCAATAACAGAAACCTTATTGCATGGAATTTTTTCAATCCTCTTAGACCTAGCGAACAAGTAGATATTATTATTACTCATAATTTAGCCAATATAAAAACCATTAATGTCATGCTTCAAAATAATAAAATTACTGTAATTTCCAAAAAATCCCTAATTCAAATGAAAAAAGAAAGTGGCAGAGAACAAGACTTATTGGACATAGAAGCTCTAGAGAAAATAAAATGAGAGCATTACAAAAATTTTCTGATGAATACTTAGAAAGGTGTCAAGAAATCAACATAGAAGAAAGATTACAGTTCATTGAAAATTTTAGATTAATGCATTCAATACAAAAATCACCATCCAAACTTATCAGCATGAAAGTTCCTGAACATTTACTTGATGCATTCAAGCTAAAATCAAAATTGTCAGGTATAGCCTATCAAACCCAAATAAAAAAATTGATGAAACAGTGGTTGGATATCAAAAGCTAAAAGTAAGTTAAGCATTAATTGTACGGCGCAACCCTTGTGGTTGCCCAAAGTAATAATTTTAGACAACAC
>JBGCFT010000083.1:0-21096 GCA_045107085.1 Marinicellaceae bacterium
ACATATTCACGGGTCATGCCATAACGAAGCACCCTAATTCCACCCGCATTTGTTGCAATATTTCCACCAATTTGACTTGAACCACTGGAGGCAAAATCAACTGGATAAAACAATCCCTTTTCTTCTGCAAAATTATGCAATTGTTCTGTAATGACTCCTGCTTGCACAGTGACTTGTGAGTCATCTGCATTAAATTCTAGAACCTCACGCATTTTCTCCAGAGATAACACAAACTCATTATTTGATGCGACTGCACCGCCACTGTATCCCGTTCTTCCACCAGAAGGTACCAGCTTAAAGTTAAGCTCATTGGCCAATTTGACAAGAGTTTGAACGTGTTCAACTGTTTTGGGAAACAGCACACAGGCAGCATTAACCTCATTAAAACGTGTCCAATCTTGTCCATAATTTTGTAAATCATCTTTATCAAGTGAATAATCTAGATCAGCAATCTTTTGTTTTAAACAATTAATAATTTTAAGTTTTTCCATGAGCGGTTACAATAGCAGTTTTATTAGAATCTAATTATCGAAGATTATGAGCAAGCTGTCATTAAGTAAAGAGAAAATAAAGGTAGTTTTATTAGAAGGTGTTCACCCTTTAGCTGAAGAAGCCTTCAGAAATGATGGATATGAAAATATTCATTACTTAAAAAATTCCCCTGAACCTGAAGCTTTAAAACAATTATTATCTGATGCCCACATTTTAGGCATACGTTCTCGAACATTTATAAATGATGACATCCTAAATGCTTGCGAAAAATTAATGGCCATAGGTACTTTTTGTATTGGCACCAATCAAATTGATTTAGAATTAGCAAAAAACCATGGCATTCCAGTCTTTAATGCGCCATTTTCTAATACCCGTTCTGTGGCAGAGTTGGTCTTAGCTGAAATCATCTTCTTAATGCGCGGTATTCCACAGAAAAATGCCGCTGCACATCGAGGCGAATGGATAAAGTCAGCCAATAACTCCTATGAAATTCGTGGTAAGAAGTTAGGTATTGTTGGATTTGGTCACATTGGTTCTCAATTGGGTGTCATTGCCGAATCTTTGGGCATGAAGGTTTATTTTTATGACATTGAAAATAAACTTCCTATGGGTAATGCGCAAAATGTTGCCTCATTAAATGAATTATTAGGCAATGTTGATGTGGTAACGCTTCATGTTCCCTCAACACCTGAAACTAACAAAATGATGGGTAAAGACCAATTTAGGTTAATGAAAAAAGGCAGCTTACTGATTAACGCATCACGGGGTGATGTGGTGGTAATTGAGGACCTAATTGATGCGCTCGACTCAGGTCAAATAGCTGGCGCTGCTTTGGATGTTTTCCCTGAAGAACCCAGCAGTAACAATGATCCATTTATATCAAAACTTACCGAATATGATCAAGTTGTCATAACACCACATATTGGTGGCTCTACTCAAGAAGCCCAAGTTAATATTGCCAATGAGGTGACTCATAAATTGTTAAAATACTCGAATAATGGCAGCACATCCTCTGCTGTTAACTTCCCAGAAGTTTCTATTCCTGAATTGAACGATGGCCAAAGTCGGATTATGCATATTCATCAAAATAAACCTGGAGTTTTAGAAAAGGTTAATCATGTTTTTTCTTCATTAGGCATGAATATTACAGCATTACACTTACAAACTGCCGGCGAAATTGGCTATGTTATTATGGATGTTGATGGTGAGGATGTAGATGATTTGAAATCTCAACTTAAGGAGATTGATGGAACTGTCAGAGTTCGCATTCTGCATGGTCATTAATTGTTCAAAAATAAAACATAATGCATAGTGCCTTAGCGCATAAAATATATGGTATTACTTTAGTTGCTATCATGGCAATATGTGCAGTATTCATTGCTCGCATTCCAAGCATTCAAGCTATAGCGATGAGCCCCTTAATCATCGGGATCATTTTAGGAATTGTTTTTGCTAATACATTAAGGCCACTTATGCCCGTTTCATGGTCAACTGGCATATTATTCTCATCCAAAACAATTTTGCGCATTGCCATTGTTTTTTATGGTTTTAGAATTACTTTTCAACAGATTGCTAGCATTGGCTTAGAAGGGTTATCTCTATCGCTGATTATGCTGAGTTGCACAATGTTATTGGGTGTGATTTTGGGTGTTAAATTATTAAAAATGGACAAACACACATGCCTTTTGATTGCATCAGGCAGTGCAGTTTGTGGGGCAGCAGCAGTTCTTGCTACTGAAGATGTGTTAAAGTCTGAGCCGCATAAAACTGCTATTGCAGTTGGCACAGTTGTTTTATTTGGCACAATTTCTATGTTTTTATTTCCCGTCATGTATAAATCAGGCATGCTAAATATGGATTTATCACAATATGGATTATATGTAGGAGCCAGTGTTCATGAAGTCGCTCAAGTTATTGCCGCTAGTGGAGCCATTGATTCTCAAGCAACTGATTCTGCCATCATTGTTAAAATGACACGGGTATTACTTATTGCGCCAATGCTTTTAATCTTAGGATTATTATTGATGCAATCAAAAAATTCAATTAAAAATAAAACCACGCTTGTGGTGCCATGGTTTGCTGTATTATTTATAGTTGTAGCTGGATTTAATTCCCTCAATTTATTACCCGTTCAAGTGGTTTCAGTCATTAATATAGTAGATACTTTTCTATTGACAATGGCCATGACTGCATTGGGTATGGATACATACTTTTCTAAATTCAAGCAATCTGGATTAAAACCAGTTTTGTTAGCCACATTGTTATTTGTATGGCTTGTCATAGGTGGTTATTATGTGACTTTAATGATCACTTCTTGAGCCATTTTTGAAAAACCTTGTCAATAAAATTTTATTCGTCATGTCTAATAAACATGGCTTCTAAACCAGGCTTATTTTTTGTTTCATTGGGAATATATAAATGACAAGTAAGGCGCGCATAGTTATCTAAGTCAATGTCAATTAAGCACTTTTTTTCATATTGTTTTTCATTTTCTCTAAATCGAATCCTTAAAACCTTAACTCCATCAATTGTTTTGTTAATTGTCGCTTTACCTTTTGTTGTTTTACCATTAATAATTCTGATTACTTGAATATCATCGTCAGTGCCTTCAATTGATACTTGCCCAAAGTAAGTGTTATTGTTGCCTATGCTTTTTCCAATCAAATCATATTCGCCAAAAACCATGCCAATAATTGCGTTCGAATCTTTGGCTTGTAGTGAAGTAACACAAAACATTAAAAGCAATAATTTTTTCATCATTTCCTCCTAGATATTTTTCTACAATATTTCTTTAAATATTATATACTTAGATATTCTTCAACAATCATATGATTTTTTTGCCCTTTTTTCTATCTAATTTTTCTAAAATGATTGTATCTGAATTAATCAGCTCTAGATAAAACCCCCAATGATTTGCAATAAATTCAAAAGTTTCATCACTGTAAAAACATACATGAGTTGGATCATTTTTATAGTGCCAAGTTTTAAATGCTTGATGGTTAGTGAGTCTTTTGGTCATTATCCCCATAAAACCACCCGGTTTTAAAATTTTATAAAGACTATCAATTTCATTATACGGATGATATAAATGCTCAATTACTTCCGTACATGTAATAAAGTCATATTCCAACTTCAGTAATTCTGGGCTATTAGCATAGTATAAGTCAAAATTATAGACCTTAAAACCCAGTTCTGACAGGATGGCCGATATTGCTGGGCCTGGACCACTTCCAAAATCAAGGCCTAAAGAATTGGGTTTAATTTTCTTAGCCAGTGGAATAAGTAATTTATTTAAAAAATTTCTATAACCTATATCATCTGCTGAGTTCTCGTGTAAATCATAAACTGCTTTTTCATGATGCGCATCAAGGTAATGATTTTGATCTACAAAAACCAACAAACAATCCTGACACTGCCAGTAAAGACGCTTTTTATCAGCATAAAAATCAGAAACTTTAGACTTTAAACACAATGGACAGTTCATATTAACAATTTAACGTTATGGAGATTATTTTTATCTCAATTTTAATATAATAGAGACTTTTACTTGATGAGTGGGTCAAGATAAAAGGACTCTAATATAATCAATACAGCGTTGCTCAAAAAAGGTAACCCTATAAATTTAAGTGATCAATATACCATATCTACAAATTTAAATGATAAAGTGACTATTTAAGTGACCTTTGCTTGATTCATGAATCGAGCAAAGGGCTATTTAAGTTTATTTTCTCAAGTATTAGTTATTGATAAAAACTTATTTAATTAAAGCAACAAAAACTTCTGTTAAATCTAATGCTATCAAATTTTGATAGTTCATTTCAAAGATTATATAATCTTTGGTTTCAGATAAAATATTACCTGTAAGATTTTGATTTAAATTGCTTTTATTAATATAAACTTTAATCAAAAAATCATTGTTAATCGTCAGATTATCATCAATCTGATATTGATAGCGATAATTACTATTAATAGCTTTTAAATCCGATAAAATTGCACTGCCTGTGGCTATGGAACCCGCACCTGCTCCTTTGAAAATAAAATCTGTATCCTGATTATTCACTAAAACAATATTATTCTCATCGTCAACTTGTGCCAGTTCATGTTGATCTTCAATAAATTCAGGAATCACTGTTATTTGAACTGAGTTATTAGATTCACGTTTTATTGTGGCTATTAATTTAATGGTTAAATTATTGGCCTGAGCAAATTCAATATCTGATATTTGAATGGACTGAATGCCAAAATTAAATACTTCATTAGGATGGCACAACAACCCAAAACCATGAGCTGCTAAAATTACTGATTTATATTTTGAGTCAAAGCCTCTTACATCATCTGTTGGATCTATTTCTGCATAACCAGAGTTCTGGGCTAGATTCAATGACTCTTGATAGCTTAAATTGTTTTTTATCATTTGAGTTAAAATGTAATTACTAGAACCATTGACAATGGCTCGAATTTTATTTGTATCATCACAATCAAAGTAAGTATCTAAATTTCTAATTATGGGAATAGATCCAGCGACGGCAGCTTCATATAACAGTATTGATTGCTCTTTTTTATTCCATGAAATTATTTCAGCTAAATTGTGTGAAATCATTTTTTTATTGGCGCTAATGAAGTTTTTATCTTTATCTTTTGCAATTTTTGCCAAATTAAATGCATGATTACAACCATTAATCACCTCGATGACAGTTTTAATTTCTGGATCTTGGAACACTCTATATTGATCCGTTGTGATTAGCTCATGTCCTGATTTTCTGGCCTTGAATTCATTTTTAATTATAATAGACTTAATTTGATTCGGTGTTTTTGACTTTTGCATTAAATTATATACGCCTTGGCCTACACACCCATATCCAAACATTCCAATATTTTGGGGACTATTGCTCATAGATTGTTTTTCATAAAATTCTTGGATAACTGAACTGATTTTTTCTGTTTCAATTAAAAAACCATCATGTCCATACGATGAATCAATAGTTATTAACTCACAATTTTTGATATCTTTTGCTAACTCTTGAGAATCTTCAATTGGGAACAACATATCGGATGAAACACCAACCACTAATGTATTGGCCTTGATTGACTCTAATGCCTTAGTTATACCTCCCCGATTGCGACCAACATCATGAGAATCCATAGTTTTTGTGAGTGCATAATAACTATAAGCATTAAATCGATTGACCAACTTTTCTCCTTGGTAGTTTTGGTAGCTTGCAGCTTTTAAAGTTTTGCCAAATTCAAACTCATCACTTTGAGTTGAGTTATAAGCCAAATTATTTCGATAACTGATCAAAGCCACACTCCTTGCAGCTTTCAAACCAGATTGAGCTGCATTTTCATCAGATAAGCCCCAACTTTCATCTGCTTCTATGGCCAATCGTTGTGATTGATTCAGAGCAACTGCCCATGGAGACATCGCCGCATTTGTTGCCAATAGAATTAAATTTTTACAGATATTTGTATCTTTAATCGCCCACTCCATCGCTTGTTGACCACCCATAGAACCACCCATTAAGGTATGAATTTTACCAATACCTAAAAACTGACGAAGTTCTTCAAAAGCAATGACATTATCTCTAATACTTATGTGAGGAAATTTATCATACCGATTTTTTATTGGGCAGTTAAGAGGTGAAGTAGAACCATAGGCTGAGCCAATCATATTGGCACAAACAATGAAATAGTCTTTGGGATTATATAAATCGTTTTCACCAACTAAACCAGGCCACCAATCCGATGGATTGGCATCTGCAGTTAAAGCATGACACACCCATATGACATTACTGGCATCAGCGTTTAGTTGACCATAAGTACTATAACTTATGGTCACATTTTCTAAACAGTCACCACTCTCTAGGTTCAAGGGTGCACTCATGCGATAGCTGTGCTTATGCAACAATTTTGGCTTGGATTTTATCTGTGATTTTTCCAAAGGCTTGCTGTAAATCGTTTTTAATGTCTGTAACATGTTCAATTCCTACTGATAATCTAAGTTGGTTGGGTAATACACCGGCGGATTTTTGTTCTTCTAAACTGAGTTGTTGATGTGTTGTTGAAGCTGGATGAATAATTAACGATTTAGCATCACCAACATTTGCCAAGTGACTCACAAGCTCTAATGAATCAACAAAATCTCTTGCATCATCCAGATCTCCTTTAACAATAAAGGATAGAACACCTCCAAATCCTTTTTTCAAATATTTCTTGGCATTGGTATGCGTGGAACTTGAGGCTAAACCCGGATAGTTAACACTTTCAACTTGAGGATGATTCTCAAGCCATTGAGCAATTTCTAATGCATTATCAACAGTTTTACTGACTCTGAGTGACAAGGTTTCAAGGCCTTGAATCAATTGAAAAGAATTAAATGGGCTTAATGCAGGTCCAAAATCTCTTAAACCCTCTACTCTAGCCCTAATTGCAAAGGCAACATTAGGCAAACCTAAATCATTGCCTTGACCAAATACTTCTCCAAAAATCAAGCCATGGTAACCCTCTGATGGATCAGAAAAAGCAGAAAACTTTCCATTATTCCAGTTATAATTTCCGCCATCAACAATCACTCCACCTATAGATGTTCCATGGCCACCAATCCATTTTGTTGCTGATGCAACCACAACATTCGCCCCATGAAGAAGCGGTTGAAATAAGTACCCACCAGCACCAAATGTATTATCTACAATTAATGGAATATCATACTTTTTAGCCAGTTGAGCAACCTTTTCGAAATCAGGTACCCTAAATCCAGGGTTCCCAATAGTTTCTAGATAAATGGCTTTGGTTTTTTCTGAGATTTGTGATTCTAAATCGGATGCTTTATCTGATTCTGCAAAATCTACTGCAATGCCTAATCGTTTAAAAGCGACTTTAAACTGATTATAACTACCACCATAAATATAAGGAGAGGAAACAAAATGATCGCCACTCTCTAATAGATTGTTTAAAGCAATAAACTGAGCAGCTTGACCTGAACCCACAGCAACAGCTGCGACACCGCCTTCAAGTGCAGCAATCCGCTGTTCAAATACATCAGTTGTGGGATTCATAATTCGTGTATAAATGTTTCCAAACTCTTTTAAGGCAAATAAGTTGGCTCCATGTTCTGAATTATTGAAAACATAAGAACTGGTTTGATATATAGGCACTGCACGCGAATTGGTTGCAGCATCCGGTTCGTGACCAGCGTGTAATTGTAATGTTTCGAAATGATAGTTTTTTGTCATCGTGTATCTCCTGAGATAATTGTATTTATCGAGATTCAGACAATTGAGAGAAGAGAGGATACACAGGTATGCCTATCATCAGCAATGGCCTGAATATCTTATTTAAAGTTTAAGTTAAGTTAAATATACTAAGATTTTAAGACTATTGCATGTTTGACATACACATAGAGCAACACAAAGATACACAACAAGAATTGATACTTGCCTTAAGATATATTGATTGATTTTCCAATGATTGGAATGAATTAAATAATATTGAAGGGTGTAATGTGTTCATAATGCTCTCTTTATATTTACCAGTTAGGTCAGGAATTGGCACTAATTAGATAAGGATTAATCGTAATCTTTGCCTGAGGGTCATCGAGCCTGTCTCTCACCTCATCGTTATAAAGTATAGATTTAAATTTTCAATCTATGATTTGCAATTTACCAGAAAAATATTTTATTGCAATATTATTTTTCATTTAAATTAAATATTGTTAAATTTGCTAAAACCCAAATCGCAATTTCATTAAAACTCTGTTATGATATTCTTACATTAGGTGGTGGGGATGGTGAAAAATTTAATTTTATTTGGGATTTGCTTTTTGTATTTCTCATTAGTATCAGCACAACAAAGGCTAGATTTTGATAAAATCAATATTGAAGATGGCTTGAGTCATAGTTCTGTGCTTGATATGATTCAAGATAAAAAAGGATTTATTTGGGTTGGGACTCAATATGGATTGAATCGTTATGATGGATATAATTTTGAAACCTATAACTTTAACGTTGATGACCCTCATAGTATTTCAAGCGATTTTATCTTGTCTATATTCGAAGACTCTTCTGGTCTTATCTGGGTCGGTACCAGCAATGGCTTGAATTCATTTAATCCTGAATCTACAAAGTTTACCCGTTATTTACCCGATCCAAACGAACAAGAAAGCATTAGTAATGGCCATATAACCAGTATAATTGAAGACCAACTAGGTTACATATGGATTGGTACTGTCGGTGGCGGTATCAACAGGTTTGATAAAAAATCCAACACCTTTCAAACCATTCCATTAAAATTCAATAACAACCAAAAATCCTCTTATATCACAGCCTTACTATTGGATCATAACAATCAGATCTGGGCGGCAAGCGGCAACGCGCGTCTAAGACCCTCTCAAGACAAAGGTGGTATTTTCAAAGTTAATCCTGAGAATCTAAAAAGTGAACAAATTATTCCAAAAATTGGAAATAAATTTCTTAATGAAATCAATGGCATCAATGCCATTTATGAAGACAATAAAAACAATCTATGGTTTGGAACTTTGGGTCAAGGTTTGCTTCGGAAAAATGCTAGCTCTGGTGATTTTAGCCAATATTTTGAAGATATAATATCTAATCAAAATACTATATTAGACATCACTCAAGATTTAAGTGGTCACTTGTGGATTGCCACCCGTTATTCAGGAATATTTAATTTCGATATTATTTCAAACAGCTTAACTAACTATAATGCGTCTTCTCCTACAAAATCAAATCTAAATGACAATGATGTTACTTCATTATTGATTGACTCAACCGGTGTATTCTGGTTAGGAACTTGGACAGATGGAATCAATAGATTTGATTTTGAATCTTTCCAGTTTAAGAACTTTTTGCAACATAAAAGCAATCCCCAAGGTCAAAGATATCAAATTTTGGGCATCAATGAGGATTCTCTGGGCAGGATTTGGTTAGCCGCTTGGGAGAATGGGCTTCTTGAATTTGATAAAGATAGTGGAAATACTACAAAGCATGACTTAAAGTCAATTGATGAAAAAATCATTATCAGAAGCCTGTATGTAGATGATAAAGATGCTTTATGGTTAGGCAGCAACGATCATGGCCTTGTTTATTATGAACCGCATTCAAAGAACATCAAAAACTATCAATATGATATCAACAACCCTTATTCGCTGAGTAGTAATCAAATCATTGATATTATTTCTGATCAATTAGGAAATTTATGGATTGCTACGCGCGGTGGTGGAGTTAATTATTTTAATATGAGCGAAAAAAAGTTTTATACTTTTAATGAAGACTCATTGGGTATTGATAATCGGGTAAGTACACTCTTTTATGAAGAATCTGGATTTTTGTGGGTTGGAGGATATGAGGGTTTGTATATTTTAGATACACAAAATAAACAATTAATGGCCCATTATACCGGCGATCAAAACATTGGAAGTTTTATTGGTAAAGATATTAATGATATCTATCAAGATAAAAATAAACAAATATGGATTGGAACTGAAAATGGGTTTTCTAAGGTAATCTTCAATGCAAATAAAGATAGAACAAAACTCACATTTGACTGGAGCAATGAAACCTTAATAGGTTCAGTAGGTGGTATATTAGAGGATGCAGAAGGTCATTTATGGGTCAGTAGTTTTAAAAAAATTATTCGTTATAACACAGCTGATAAAAAGATAATTAATTTTGATTCATCACATGGAGTCTTACCAAGTGGCTATTATATAGGCTCTAGTCATCAAGATAAAAACCAAAACATGTACTTTGGCGGACTTGATGGTTTTAGCACATTTCATGCTAATGATATCCAATATAACATCCAAAAACCTAAAGTTGAATTAACTAATTTATTACTCTTTAACAAAGTTGTATCGGTAAATAGTGAGGATTTTAGTGTTTTAACTAAAAGCATTAACTATACCGATACTATTCATCTCGACTATAAACAAAATGTTTTTTCTATCGAGTTTGCTGCGCTTCATTTTGCCTCATCAAAAGATAACAAATATGCCTACAAACTAGAAGGATTTGATAAAACTTGGAATTATTCTTCAAGTAAAAATAGAAGAGCTACCTATACTAATTTAGATCCTGGAACTTATCATTTTCATTTAAAGGCAAGCAATAAAGATGGTGTGTGGTCCAATCAAGAAAAAAAATTATCCATACATATGCACGCAGCTCCTTGGAGAACAACTTTAGCTTATTTCATTTATTTCTTAATATTCTCTAGTGTAGTTGGGGGTTTTATCTGGTTAAGATATAAACAAGTTCAAGCAATAAAACTAAGAAACGAACAATTGAATTTGACATCTAAGTTGTTTGAAAACACCTCTGAGTGCGTGTGGTTATTAGATCATCAATTTAAATTTTTAGCTGTCAATCAAGGATTATGCGAAGTCACTGGATTCAGTGAAGAAGATTTAATTGGAAGAAAAATTAAACCTGCCGAAATTAAAGGACTACAAGACAGTAATTTTACTAATAATATTTTTAAAAGCATTAATTTAACAGGCCGATGGAGTGGCGAAATGTGGGAACAGCGAGCCAATGGAGAGGTCTATCCAGTAGAAATCGTTATTGATAGGATTGCCATTAAAAATACCAAAAAGAATTTTACAGAATATCAATATGTTGGTGTTTTTTCTGATATTACTCACAGAAAAAAAACAGAAGAAGATCTAAGAAAAATGGCATTTTTCGACCCATTAACTGACCTTGCTAATCGGTCTTATTTTAAGATCTTAGTTCAAAAACAAATTGATCAGCAGATCCATTCTGGTGAATTTATCATCTTTTATTTTGACTTAGATAACTTCAAGGATATTAATGATTCTATTGGCCACTCTTTTGGTGATAAATTATTAATAATCATAGCAAAACGTCTCCTAAAATTATCTGATAATAATTACATCGTTGCCAGATTGGGCGGTGATGAATTCGCAATAATGGTTCCTCAAGATCAAATAATGGGTTCAACGCAGGATTTCTGTAATAACTTTTCGCAAAAAATATTAAAAAAGGTCAACAAGAAAATAAAAATAAAGGGCTACAACAGTTATATCACTGCCAGTATCGGAATTTCGGTCTATCCATCTGATGGAAATAATCATGAAGAGCTTTTACGCAATGCTGATACAGCCATGTATCATGCAAAGAAAAGGGGCCGTAATGCTGTGATTTTCTTTTCAAAAAGCATGAATGAAACAGCAAGAGAACGTTTAATGCTGGTGGATGAACTTAATAATGCCATAAAAGCCAATGAATTTATGCCTTTTTACCAACCGAAAGTCAGCCTTAAAACAGGCAAACTCACTGGAGTTGAAGTTCTGGCTAGATGGAACAATAAAAAATTAGGCATGGTCCCTTCAGAACGATTTATATCTGTTGCGGAGGAATCCAAGTTAATAACAGACATCAGTGAACAACTGATGAAAAAAGCCTGTCATTTTCTGCTGCCTATTATACAAAAGGGGCAATTCCATGGACGGGTATCATTTAATGTTTCCATCACTCAGTTTATGCGGGGTGATTTGGTTTCATGGATTGATAGAATCTTGGATGAGTGTAATTTTCCTGCAGAATATGTGGAATTAGAAATTACAGAAAGCATGGTCATGAAGAACATTGATAAGGCCATTGAAATTATGACACAAATCACTTCTAGAAATATCAGTATTTCAATTGATGATTTTGGAACAGGCTATTCTTCTCTGAGTTATTTAAAAAAGTTTCCCATCGATACCATTAAAATTGACAGAAGCTTTATTTCTGATTTAATGCAATCTGAAGAAGACAGAAAAATTGTTACTTCTATTATTCATTTAGCGCACAATTTAGATTTGAAAGTCATAGCTGAAGGTACAGAGAATATGGATCAAATTTTATTTCTAAAAGAAATTGGTTGTGAAGAAGCCCAAGGTTTCTATTACTCTAGGCCATTACCAGATGAAGAATATTATAAATTTATTAAAAAATCGCCTAATTTATACAAAATCTAAAGTATAAAATATTGATTGATTCAACCTGAATCATATAGTTTAACGGTCAATTAGGAGTCTAATCACTCAAATAACAATGAATTTAATAGAATAAATTTATCCTCATGGTTTAATATAGGCAACTCATAAACCAATCAATTCTTATCATTTAACATCTAACAATCTATTCGCATGCCCAATAATATTGAACAAATTTCAAAAAACATCATACAAAAAATCAACGCTTTAGAGCTTTTGTCAACAAGATTATCAATTAAAAAATTCAGATCTAAAGATATTAATCATAATATCGACCATGAAATGGACGCTGGGATTATGAGATTTATTAGAGACCCTATTGCAGTAGAGGAAATCCGAGAAAAAACCATAAAATCTGCTGATGATTGGAGTGGTAAGGAATCGGATTGGGTGTTATTAAGCCTAAGATTAAGATCAAACAATCATTACATTGGTCTGGTTTGTTTTCGTTTTGAGTCCATTGAAAATAATACGGTAGAAATGGGGTGGCGTCTAGGTCATGATGCAATGGGTAAAGGCTATGCAACAGAAGCAGCACAATGTCTTTTAGACTTCATCAAAATAGAAATCAAACCCCATAAAGTTGTTGCTTATTGTGTCGCTAAAAATGCCGCCTCAGCAAATATTATGACAAAATTAGGCATGAAAAAAGAAGGACATTTAAGAGAATACAGTAAACTTGGCGGAAAATGGCATGATGAAGTCATTTTTGGACTCATTTTATAATGAGCCTTATTATATTCAACTGTCACGAACCAAATATAGATGAAATTTGATGCTTTAAATTTGAAAGTATTATTTACTCAAATTCTTCTAACTGTTTAAGTCCAACAAAGTCCGCATCTGCATATTTCCAAATTTCTTTGACTTTTTGAATAGATTTTTCAGCTTTTTGTTCTTCATCAAGTGATTGGTATATTTTTGCTTGTAACAAATGCGCATCGGCCAACAGTGGATTTCTTTTTAATAAAAATTCAATCTCTTTAAGAGCACCCTCAACATCTTGTAACTCAAACAATAATTCTGCTTTACCGATGATAAATAACTCAATTACACTGTTAGTTCGCAGACTTACTATGGATTGTTTTGATTCCTCAATCGCCAAATCTAATGCATTTAATGAACCTTTTAAGTCTCCATTCCAATAGTGTAACCTGGCATTCCATGCAGAAACATAAGGCTTATAAGCGGGCAATGGATAAGTTTCTAAAAACGTCTCAAAAGCATTTAATGCTTTTTCAAAATTTATCTTATCTTCCATTGCATCATAAGTTGTAATATTAAATACATTGGCAATTTTATTAAACGGTGGCTTAGTATTTTCTCTGATAGATTTTGTATATTCTAAAGCTTCAGTGTATTTGCCACTGAGAACAAGTAATTGAACCGCACTTCCATCAATTGAAAAAATATAATTGAGTGGTTGGAGTAATTTTTCAGCTGGTTTTTTTAATAATTCTAATTCTTCAAATGCTTTTGAGATTTGTCCTATCTGCATGTAAATTAATACTTTTTGATTATGCACCATAAGATTCTCAATATCAGAATTATCTTCACTCAATAATTCATTTAATAAATCTAAACCTTTTAAGTAATCTCCTTGTGTGGCAGTTGTACTGGCTAGTCCAATTTCAGCCGCATAATTTTCACTGCCCATAATACTGGCTTTCTGATACATTTCAATGGCTTCATCAAACATACCAAATTGATTGTAAGCATTTGCCAGTTCCATATAAGCATTCACTTTTTCAGGGTTCGACTCAAGGTACTGTTTTAAAACATCCAGTGTTTTTTCCTTTTCTCCTTGAACCCGATAGATTTGACCAAGACTGATTAAGGTAGTTTGATCATTACTGTCTATGCTCAATAGTTTTTCGAATTGCTCTTCTGCTTTATCAAGAGTGTTATCACCAAACAAATATTTATTTGCCAATGTTGCATGAGCCAAAGGGCTGGTTGGAAACATTTCGGCCCAATTTTCTAAAACCATTAAGGCTTTGTTCTGTTGTCCAGTCATGTCAAATAAACTGGCTTTGGTGGCAAAAACAGATTCTTTATAAATTTTATAATCTAAATCTAAGGCTTTTTTTGAATATTTTGTGGCATTTTCAAAATCTCCTTGGGCTTTATAATAATTTGAAGCCAACAACATGGCTTCGGCAAAACTTTGATCTAAAACCAAAGCTTGTTCAATTATCTCAATGGCTTTTGGATAATTATTTTCAAAGGCTATGACATTTTTCGCTTCGATTAATTTTTTAATGGCTTCTATGTTATTAGAAGTATGGTCAGCAATGGCATAGTCTGGAATAATATTAGTATTGTTATTAGATTTAAGTAAAAAATCACCAAATTCATTCGAAATTTCATCAATTGATGTCAGTTTATCTTGGTTCACAGAGACAAAAGTTTTTTCCATCTTGCCTGTTTTGACATTATAAAGTTTGGCTTCAAATTTAATGAAATCATTTTGCACATCATCAAATTGAAATGAGCCCATAACCACCCATTCTTTCGATTGTTTATTAGCAATTTGTATCGCCAATGCCAGAGGAACATTGAGGGCAGTTGGGAATCCTTTGTTGATTAATTCAACCAATAACATTCGCGAATCATAGGGTGTGATAGCCGAGATATCTGGGGTTCTCTTTAAATCTTGTGAAAACAACCAGGATGAACCATAACTCAACCAATCTAACTCATTATCGTTGGTTTTATTTTCCCAGAAAAAAGTCATTACATTATTGTGAATGGCTTTGTTTTCTTCATTGTTTGCAACAAAAGTATTTGGTTGAAGATTTTCAATCGGGGCTGAAACCACTGGAGGGCTAGCAATAGGATTGGTATTGACTTGGGGTTCTACCAACTGATTGACTGCAAATACAGAAAGCAATATATTTAAGGGCAACCAGGCTAACTCTAATCGGGACCAACTGTCTTTTCCAGGTCTTCCATGTCCCCAAGCCAACATAATTACCGAAGGAATAAAAGTCAGCATACCTACAAAGACATAAGAAGAGAATTGATCAGCAACACCAAAGCGCTCACTCATCCAATCAGCAATTTCAACTGATAACCACACAGCTGCAATATACATTCCTAAAATATGAGGAATACGTCTGCTAATAAGCTCTTCAAAAAAATTAGTTTTATCGGTCATGGTGTGAATAATATCATTCTTTACTCATTTTTTTGAGTAATAAGTCTATAAATTCATAAAGAATCAATTTGAATAGATTTATCAGATAAATACAACTCAGACGTTTTAATCTGAACTAACACCAGATATAATAAAGTACTTAAATTAACAACATGGGTAAGATTATGGTAACAATTACAGTGGATATAGATGATCAAGTCAAACAACATTTTAATGATTTTATTGAAAAACATGGCATCGAAGTAGATCCAAGTGATATTACACAAGCACGTAAAGAAATCGCAGGGATTCGAGCAGGAAATTCAGATGGTTATATTCTTACACAAGTAAGCAATTTAGAAGCCATGATAGCAATGGTTGAAGATAAAACATGGAAGATTAAGAAAGAAAATATGGAAAAAATCAATGCCACAATTAAATATTTTGTCGATGAAGATGATGTTATTCCAGATAATATTCCTGGTATCGGATATTTGGATGATTGTATTATTATCGATAGTACCATGGATGATGTCTATGAGGAATTAATGGAATTTGAAGACTTTTCTAGAACACGAATGGTCTATGCACGTGATACTGAATTCACATTTGAAGAATGGAATAAAATCAAAAATCAAGAGGCCACAAGCCGAGTAAGAAATAGAAAATTACGCAGATCACGAAGAAGATAAAATCCCGACAGCAAATGAAATCTAAAATTGTCATAATTTTATATTTCACCGTACTTTTCATTGAAATACTTTCAGAATTATTTTTTTTTAATTCTGAAAATCCAGTTTTGATGTTTGTAAGCAAACCATTGTTAATGCCTATACTGATAGTATGGGCATTTTTATATTCACAAGAAAATTTAATTAAAATCAACAAGTTACTAATGATAGCTTTACTATTTTCTATGTTTGGAGATATCTCATTGATGTTTTTAAACTATGTCCCTGATATGTTTTTACTGGGTTTGTTGAGTTTTTTAATCGTCCATATTCTATACATTTATATTTTTCTAAAAGCTCCATTTAGAAATAGCTCATCTTATATTAAGAAAAATCCACTGATTTTAATCACTCTTATTTGTTATGGCCTCTGTTTAATCCTCTTTCTCTATAAACAGAATCAACCAGAATTTGTTCAAATGCAGATACCTGTCATAATTTATGCTTTGGTTATATTGCTCATGTTAACTTCAGCCATAAATATCTATCAAAGAAATATTCGAGGCATGTATTTAATAATCTTAGGAGCTTTCTTATTTGTGCTATCTGATTCAACCATCGCATTGAGTCAATTTAGTCTCTTATTTAATCAAAAACAAGACATTGCCAGAATCATAATCATGTGTTTATATGGTATAGCACAATTTATGATTGTTAAAGGATACCTAATGAGTACAATAAGTTATCAATCGACACCTATAAAATCAAACCTCTGAGAATAAACTATGAATTTAAATTTAAAAGGAAAATGTGCCTTAGTGTGCGGCTCTAGCCAAGGAATGGGAAAAGCCATTGCCATACAACTGGCTAAACAAGGCGCAAATATTGTACTTTTTGCAAGAAATGAAGTCACTTTAAAATCAGTTTTGAATGAATTAGACACATCATACGGGCAACAACATGACATGTTGATTGCAGATTTTTCAGATCCATCAGAAGTAAAATCAGTACTAAAACAATACTTAGAAACGGGAATTATTATTGAAATATTAATTAATAATACAGGTGGCCCTGCTCCAGGCCCCGCACATACAGCTTTGAGTGATGATTTTTTGGCTGCTTTTAATCAACATTTAATCAATAATCATGAAATGATGAAGTTATTAGTTCCAGGAATGAAACTATCTAAGTATGGCCGCATTATTAATGTGATTTCTACTTCTGTCAAACAACCTTTAATTGGTTTAGGTGTTTCAAATACAGTACGAGGCGCTGTGGCTAATTGGGCCAAAACACTAGCCAATGAACTGGGGCAGTTTAATATTACCGTTAATAATGTTTTACCTGGCGCCACCAATACGCTGCGTTTAGATGCCATCATCACAAACAAAGCCAAGAAAAAAGGCATATCATTTGATGACATGGCAAAAGAAGAGAAATCCATTATTCCTATGCGTAGATTTGGAGAATCTGAAGAATTTGCAGATGCAGTAACATTTTTAGCTTCGCCATCTGCCAGTTATATTACCGGCATAAACTTGCCTGTTGATGGTGGCAGAACCAGCTGTTTATAGCAATCATATTACTATGCAAAAGATTCAAAACTACATAAATGGTCAATTAATAGATCCATCTCAAGGGGCATTTATCAATAACATTGAACCTGCAACTGGTGAAGTTTATGGTCTTATTCCTGATTCGGATATTAATGATTTAAATTTGGCAATCAAGGCGGCTGAAAAAGCCCAATCTCAATGGGCCAATACTTCTGCAGAAGAAAGATCAAAAATAATGTGCCGATTGGCTGATATTATTGATGACAATGCAGATGATTTAGCACTGGCAGAAGCCATTGATAATGGCAAACCTGTCAGCTTAGCCAAGAATGTAGACATATATAGATCCGCAGCCAATATTCGTTTTTTTGCGCAGGCATGCACACAATTTTCTAGTGAATCACATGCCATGGAAAACACTGCCATCAATTATACTTTGCGAGATCCAATTGGTATAGTGGCTTGTATTTCCCCTTGGAACTTGCCTTTGTATTTATTCACCTGGAAAATTGCCCCTGCTTTAGCTGCTGGAAATGTAGTGATTGCCAAACCATCAGAAATTACACCCATGACCAGTTTTCTGTTTTCAAAACTGTGTATTGAAGCCGGAATACCTGAAGGTGTATTGAATATTTTACATGGAACCGGACCTAATATTGGCGCACCAATGGTGGTTCATGCAAAAATCAAAGCCATTAGTTTCACAGGTGGAACAGCAACTGGCGCACACATTGCAAAGTCCACTGCAGGTTTATTTAAAAAATTATCCTTAGAATTAGGTGGTAAAAATCCAACGCTAGTTTTTGCAGATTGTGACTTTGAAGAAACTGTATCTGAAGTCGTGCGCGCGGCTTTTTCAAATCAAGGACAAATCTGCTTATGTGGTTCTCGTATTTATATTGAACAATCCATCTATGCAAAATTCAAAAAAACGTTTGTTCAGAAAGTAAAAGAAATTGTTATTGGTGATCCATTAAAACAAGACACACAACATGGCGCATTGGTTTCTAAAGAGCACATGCAAAAAGTATTGTCGTATATAGATCTGGCCAAATCTGAAGGAGGCAAAATCTTAACTGGTGGCAAACAAATTCATCTACAAGGACGTTGTGCCAATGGTTTTTTCGTCGCTCCAACTGTTATAGAAAACTTAGACAACAACTGTAGAACCAATCAAGAAGAAATATTTGGACCTGTCTGTACCATCATGCCATTTGATAGCGATGAACAAGCCTTAGAATTAGCAAACGGTACTGAATACGGATTAGCTGCAAGTGTTTGGACCAATGATTTAAAGCGTGCGCATTTAATGGCGAAAAACATTGAAGCTGGCATTGTTTGGATTAATTGTTGGTTACTTCGCGACCTAAGAACACCATTTGGTGGCGTAAAAAGTTCAGGCGTCGGACGCGAAGGTGGATTAGAGGCCCTGAGATTTTTTACTGAACCTAAAAATGTGTGTGTTAAATACTGAGAAACTACATTTTACAGTAACTTCCAGCTTCATAAACCTACCAAAAAACACAGTCATTGCAAGGGAGGAACGACCGCGGCAATCTCATGGTATATCGATAAATCAAAAAAGATTGCCACGTCGCTTCGCTTCTCGCAATGACTGGACTTGTTATCTTTATGATACAAGAGATTTAGTATTTAGGGCTCAATTGTTGACATTATATTTTTATTCGGTACCTTTATCTTCTTCAGCAATTGGCAACTCAGCCATAACTCCAACCAAATTTTCATCGGGATCTCTTAAGAAACCAATCCACAAATCATGGTCAGCCATTTTTGCGACCAATTGTGGTTCTTGAATAAATTTGGCGCCATTGTTTTTAATAATTTCGGCAGATTTAACAATATCAGTCACTCTATAATATATGACTGAAGTCCGATGATCATGATCACTGCCCTGTTGAGTTGTCAGCATTAATCTTACGCCACCACAATTGAACATCGCTAATCCTGATGGTACTTCAAATAGAAGCTCTAACCCTAATACATCTCGGTAAAAGTTGACTGATTTCTTAATATCTGTAATAGCAATGGCTATTTGTCCGATTGATTCAATTTCTGGAGTTAAAGGTGTTGTCATGATATTCTCTATTTTATTTATGTCCGTGGATTAAAATCAAACTGACTGGCTAATTCTTGCCATATTTTTTCAGCTTTTTCGCTTTCTGGTGGGTTAACAATTTTAATCACCGCATATAAATTACCAGGAATTGGAGCAGGAAAGCCTTTGCCTTTGAGTCGCATTTTTTTACCTGTTTGCATATTTTTGGGAACATTCATGCCAACCGAACCTGTTGGTGTCGGCACGTTAACTTTGGCTCCTAAAGCAGCTTCCCATGGCGCCAATAATAAATCTGTATAGACATCTTTGCCTTTCAATTCAAATTTTGTATCTGGATCTAACTCGATTTTGAGTAATAAATCACCTTGTGGTCCACCATTCAGCCCCGGCTCGCCTTTGCCTTTGAGTCGAATACTTTTTCCTGGTTCAATGCCTTTTGGAATTTTTACATTGAGGCGCTTTTCAACACGATAATTCTGCCCATGAGCACCCTGCTCTATTTGTTGAATCATAAATGTACGATTCACACCCGTGTATAAATCTTTTAATGGCACATGAATGGTTTGTTTGATATTTTGCCCTTTGCGTTGGAACTGTTGTTGACCACCAAAACCACCTTGGCCTCTAGAACCTTGACCTCCACCAAAGACAGAATCAAAAAAATCACTAAAATCAGCTCCACCGCCAAAACCGCCTTGTCCACCGCCAAAACCTTGTTGGCCTTGTTTCCAATTGGCACCTAACTGATCATAGGAGGCACGATTTTCATCATTTTTTAAAACTTCATAAGCTTCACTGACTTCTTTAAATCTGTCTTCTGCGTTGGCTTCTTTACTCACATCTGGATGATATTTTCTGGCCAAACGTTTATACGCCTTTTTAATTTCAGCTTTAGTGGCTTTCTTATCTACGCCCAATATTTTGTAATAATCTTTATAATCCATGGGATTTTTCTGTACATTTTAACTGTTTCATAAATGGTGATATTTTATATTTTTTCAAGCACTGAATTAACCGCATAACATCACAGGTGTGATATTATGCCCTTTTCAATTTAATAACCTTAATAAAGTGGCAAAAGACTATTTATTTCACCACCGCAATTCCCCCATATTAATATCAGTTCCTCATGATGGCAATGTCAT
>JBGCFT010000084.1:0-7979 GCA_045107085.1 Marinicellaceae bacterium
TAATGGAGGTGGGAACCTACATGACAGATTATCTGACTTTCTAACAGCAGAAAAATACATGGATATTATTCCACATGGTCAAACCATTGGACAACAACCTTGGAACAAATGGACCAAACCTTCAATTGTTATCATGAGTGAGAGCAATTATTCTGACGCCCATTTATTTCCTGTAGCCTACAAAATAAAAGGCGGCGGTAAAAACTTAGGCATGCCAGTTCCAGGAACAGGAACTTTTGTCTGGTGGGAAAGACAAATTGATCCAACAATAGTTTTTGGTATTCCTATGGGTGGATGGCGTCCAGTTGGTGATGAAAATTTCTTAGAAAACAGTCAATTAGAACCTGATATTAAAGTTAATAATGAGCCTGGTATGATGGCTGTTGGAAAAGACCAACAACTTGAAGCAGCAGTTCAGGAATTATTGAGGTAAAGACATTGAAAATAGAAACTCAATCAATTCGAACTTTTATTGGCGCTAAAGATTACAATGTTTCTCGAAATTTTTACCGTGAGATTGGATTTGAAGAAGTCATTATATCTGAAAATATGTCGCTGTTTACTCTTGGAAAAATAGGGTTCTATTTACAAGATTATTATGCCAAAGATTGGATAGATAATTCAATGGTTTTTCTAGAAGTCGATGATATGAAGGGCGCTCTCAATGATCTTAAAAAACTACAATTAACTAAAAGATATGACAATGTAAAGTTATCCAAAATACATCGAAATGATTGGGGAAATGAATTTTTTCTTCATGATCCATCTGGTGTACTTTGGCACATTGGTGAATTTAATTAAGCCATTAATAGGGGATAAATAGATGACACAATCAGTTAAAACAATCGTTATTATCATCGGATTTCTGAGTATTGCATCAGGTATATACTTGGTCATAAAAGGATCAGATTTTTCAGAATATTTTTCTGGAATCTTTTTGGGTGTTACACTTATTGGAACTGCCGTTTTTTATAAAGATGAAAATGATAAAAATTAATAAAATTTATAGAAAATCGGAGCTTTGAAAAACTTCAAAATTATCTATAAAATAGAAAAAGACAGATATGGTATTGACGTTAAATATTTTATAGAGCTACGTTTTAAAGACGCAAACGTTTGGTGGTGCTTTCATCCAGTTCTCCCAAAATACATGCATTGGAAACAGGGCGATGAAACAGGCATAGGTTTCGACCACCATACAGATACTCAAAGCTTTGATGCATTTAGCAAATACCCCAAACATAATATTCCTGATCATGATTATGTAAGAGCAATAAGATCTATTCAAGAGTACAATAAATCACTTAAATTGAGCAAAAACAAATAAAATGAATGAGGATAAAACAACAAGTTCAGAACAAGATAAAAGTAATGATAAAAAATCATTAATGCTCAATGCATTTCTTATGGGTTTATTTATCGGTGTCATAATCTACGGTGTAGCAAAAAATAACATAGGCTTTTTTGGTTTGATACCAATACTCATTGCATTTAAAATATTTAACAAACCAAAAAACTAATTTATAAAAAAATGAATCAAGTAAAAATATATTATAAATCTGAAGAAGATAAATACTTTGAAAATTATGAGATGAGTGCTCAATATTACATTGTAATCGATTTGCAACAAAAAAAGGTCATGTGGTATTATCATTTACCCTTACCAAAAGGCATGCATTGGAAAGCTGGCGATCAAATGGGTGGACTTGGTGCAGACCATCATAATAAGAGTCAAACCTTTGAGGAATTTATTGAAAACCCCTTTCATGAAATACCTAAAGATAAATATCTTGAAGCAATCAATTGCATTAAAACCCATACATAAAATCATAAATGACATGAAGCTTATTTTAAAACCACAGTTCTTTTTGCTCTCTATTTGTTTGTTTTTGGTTGGTTGTTCATCAAAAATTAATCAAACACAACAAAATAAATCCATATCAAGTGCAAGTGCAAGCCCATTAATTCAACATACGGTAATATCTGATGGTCACCCAATGGCGGTATGGCAAAAGAAACCAATCAATGCTAAAGGTGTTATTTTATTTGTTCATGGCAGAACTTGGAGTGGTGTACCTGATTTTGATCTACAAGTTGAAGGCGAAGATTTATCTTTGATGGATGGCATGGTTGAACAAGGTTATTCAACTTATGCCATTGATTTAAGAGGTTATGGAGAAACGCCAAGAGACAGCACAGAGTGGAATTCACCCAACAAAGCCGTAAAAGACATTCTTAATGTTTTAAATTGGATATCTGAAAATAATAACCATAAAAAAATCCATTTATTTGGTTGGTCTATGGGATCTACTTTATCGTTGTTGGCGACTCAAAAAAAATCAGCAGACATAGCCAGTTTAACAGTATTTGGTTATTGGCAGGATTTAGATGTGATAATTCCTGAAGATGCAGATGATTTAAAATTAAAGAAAAGTATTAACACTGCAAAAAATGCCGCCAGTGATTTTATTGTTCCAGGCAGCATCAGCCAAAAAGCCATTGATACCTATGTTAAAATGTCTTTAGAATCAGACCCAATTAGAGCAGATTGGAGAAATGTCAGTCAATACAACAACATTGATCCATCATTAATCACCACTCCTACATTGATTTTACAAGGTGAATTTGATCCCATCGGCCCGACAGATAAACAAGCTAAGCTTTTTACACGTTTAAAAACAGCAGATAAAACTTGGGTAGTCATCTCTGGTGGAGACCATGCGGCCTTTTTAGAAAAGCCAAGACCACATTTTATCAATTCATTCACTTCTTTTATCAATAGATTTAATCCCCAATAAATAAAGAAATATAGCCGTCATTGCGAAGGAGGAACGACTGCGGCAATCTGTTCGGTATAACGGTACAACATGAGATTGCCAGCTCGATCCGCTCTTCGCACTGACATAGTTACGTTTTGATTTGCTTTTATATGTAAGATGTGGTTCGTCCATCATTTCTCCTATAAAAATAGAGGTATCTTATAGTATAATTTCACACCTTAAAGTTTCAGAGAAAAATAATACACAATGGATAAGTATAAAAAATTACTCAATCAATTTTCTTCTGCCTGCGAATGGGCAAGCATTAGAGAATACAAAGAAGTCACTGACTTTATCATGGCCAGAAATGGTAAACCTGATCAAATTAATACCAGTGAATCTCATGGCGTCATGGTTGAAGTGCTGTATGCGGGTCAAATCAGTTATGCTGGGACGTGTGATTTAACCGATCAAGGCATAGAAAATGCTTTTGATAAAGCTTTAAGCTTTGCAAAAAAGACCAAACAGAACAATCTCTGTGATTTTGATGAATCCATTCGTCCTGCCAATCAAGGTGAATTCCAAACCAAAACAGAGGTTCCATTCGAAGAGACCTCTCTGGCACAACTGCAATCCAACTTAATTGATATTACCAATGCACTAAAAGTCTCTGATGAAATCATAGAAGCCTCAGCATGGGCGATGTTAACTACCACACAAGTTAATTATATCAGCAGTAATGGCGCCAATTGGTCGCAAAAATTCTGTATCGTTTCAAAAGACTTTTCAGCCACAGCTTCAAGAGACAATGAAAACCAAACACGTTCTTACGGAATGAATGGTCGACAATTGGGATTAGAAGACATCGATATGATTTTATTACTGCAAGAAGCCAAACGAGTAGGCGATCAAGCGGTTGAATTGCTCGATGCAGAAGAATGTCCTACAGATAAACTTGATCTGATTATGGCTCCTGATCAATTGTATCTACAAGTGCATGAATCTATAGGACACCCATTAGAACTGGATCGCATTTTGGGTGATGAAAGAAACTATGCGGGTTGGAGTTTTATTGGCCCAGATGACTTTGGTCAACGACAATACGGTTCAGATTTATTGAATGTGACATTTGATCCAACATTAGTATCTGAAATGGCCAGTTATGCCTTTGATGACAACGGTGTAAAAGCAAGCAAAGAATATTTAATAAAAGAGGGCATTCTTTTACGCGGTATAGGCGGCATAGAATCCCAAACCCGTTCAAACATTCCAGGTGTGAGTTGTGCCAGGAGTTGTGATTGGAACAGACCACCAATGGATCGAATGGGAAATATTAATATTGAGCCTGGCGAAACCTCAATGGATGACATGATTAAAGGCGTTAAAAAAGGCATCATCATGTACACCAATAGATCGTGGTCGATTGATGATTACCGCAATAAATTTCAATTTGGCTGTGAATACGCCAAACTGATTGAAGATGGAAAAATAACCAAAACCCTAAAAAACCCCAATTACCGTGGCGTGACAGATTCGTTTTGGATGAACTTGGATAAAGTCGGTGATGAAAGCACTTATGAAATTTGGGGCTCGCCTTATTGTGGTAAAGGCGAACCCAATCAAGTCATCAGAGTAGGGCATGCGATACCGACATGCAAGTTTAAAGACATCGAAGTTTTTGGAGGCGCATAATGGAAAATTATTTCAATCAGATTTCTCAGTATATTTTATCTAAAAAACAATCAGACGAAGAAGTCACCGTGACTTTATCTGGTGAAAAGACCCAATTTGTTAGATTTAATAAATCAAAAATCAGACAAAGCACAGATGTTAATCAATTAAATCTTTCACTTGCGATTCAAAAAGATGAAAAAGAATACAGTTATAATTTTTCTATCACAGGTAAATTGACGAATGATCAAAACAAAGTGGATGATATTTATGAAACATGTCGCACTCGCATGCAAGGCATGGCAAAAGCCACATTCTTTGTGCCTTTTAAAAACAATGGCTCATCCAGTGTATCAAATTCAGGAAAACTGAAAGACATAGCCGAATTAAACAATATCATCTGTCGTGAAACCGCTCATGTTGATCTGGCAGGCATTTTAACCAGTGGCATTAGTTTCAGAGGCAATATCAATTCATTGGGCCAATCACATTGGTTCGAAAGCGAGTCTTTTTGTGTGGATTATTCACTCTATTCAGCCAAAGAAAAAGCCGTCAAAGGTTCTTACGGCGGTTCAGCATTTGATTTGAATAATTTTAAAGCGATTTTAAATGAATCGATAAGAAATCTTAAGCACATGGAAAAAGACAACAAAGTATTGGCTCCAGGTCAGTACCGATGTTATCTTGCACCTGCTGCTGTTAATGAAATTCTGGATACATTTTGTTGGGGAGGAACCAGTCAAGGTGCGCTCAAACAAGGCAGTTCTCCATTGCTTCCTTATGAAAACGAAGGCAAACGCTTAAGTCCACACTTCACCCTTAAAGAAGACTTCTCACTGGGTTTAAGTCCTCAATTTAATGGAGACGGAGAAGTTTTTACCAAAACACTGCCAATCTTTAAAAATGGCCAACTAGAAAACTTATTGGTTAGTTCACGAACCGCTAAAGAATACGGACTCACATCCAATGCAGCCAGTTCTGGTGAATCACTGCGCTCACCCGTGATTGAAACTGGTGATTTAGGCCGAGATGATATACTCAATCAATTAGGCACAGGCCTTTATATTTCAAATCTTCACTACCTCAACTGGAGCGACCAAAAACAAGGCCGCATCACAGGCATGACACGTTTTGCTTGTTTCTGGGTAGAAAACGGCGAAATAATCGCACCGATTAAAGATTTACGATTTGATGATACCATCTATAAATTCTGGGGAGAAAATCTAGAACACATCACAGAATTTGCAGAAACAGAACTAAACAGTCACACTTATTCAGAAAGATCTCTAGGCGGAAGCCAATGCCCAGGAATGCTGGTTAAGGATTTTAATTTTACCTTATGATTGATTTGTAGGTTGGTGCTGAGGTACGAAGCCCAACGATTTTGGTTGGCCTTGTGTATTTTGTTGGGCTTCGCAAGCTCAGTGCTAACCTACTGATGCAAGCTGTGCCCCTTGTGGGTAACCTTTTCAATTAACAATTAGCGAATATCAATTAATAATTAAAGATCAAGAGCTATTTACAATACGTCATTACGAGGAGCGTAGCGACGTGGTAATCTCATGAAACTGCCGTGAACTTAATTTAATACTGCAATCAAACATTAGTAGAACATCAAGGTTTTTATTGGAGGGTGCGTAGCCCTTTTACTCGCTCGTTCTTTCTGTAACCATAATTAATAAACATACTCCAGAAAGAATTCACACCCTAATAACACTAAGATAATAAAAAAAATCTCAAAAGGCTAATGACCTCTTGAAATTATACAATGAAATTTATATCTTTCTTCTTTTTTTTGTTCTTAATAACAAAGCACTGATAATCGTAATAATTATGCCAACTGGCAATATTTCAATGAGTGTGATGGCAACTCTAAAGAAGAAATTTTCATATTGTTTTGCAAAACCACTCATTTCTTTTATGGCAGCATTTACTTCTACTTCGGGTGTTCCTTTGCTTCTTAAACTTTCAATATATGTGTCTTGATAGGCTTGTATGAAATTGCTACCCACATTATTGTAATAGACTTCCCAGGATACCACATAAAAGAAACACGCAATAAGCGTCACAAGCATTCCCACCTGAAAGGCTTTGCTAAAGTTAATAATGCCACCTAAATTTTTATCTCGGTGTTGTTTGATGGCAATAAAAGTAAACGAAAAGCCCACTATCATTATTAAATAACCCAACCATTCGCTCGAATGGCTTTGTGCCATCCAAAGTAAAAATGAAGAGGTTCCAATAATCAAAATTGAAGCCATTAAACCGTATATTAAAACTATTTTTTTCATAACCAAACCTTTTTTAGAGTTGTAAGAAGCTCTTAAGTGTATGTATTTAAATCAAAATTACATCACCTGAAAGGGTGATTTTGTTCATCTTTCGAAGATATTTAAGGATTTTAACTTTTCTATGGCCAAAATTCGGTTACTCACATCTAATTTAGAGTAAGAATTTTTAATATGGGTTTTAACCGTGTTAATCGAAATAAATAACCTATCCGCTATTATTTGATTAGAATGGCCTTTGACCATTTCTTGCAAGACTTGAAGTTCTCTGTTTGACAAACCCAAACTTGTGATGGCTTGATGATTGGTTTCGAAAGGTTGTGAACGCTGATTGCGATTGACCAACTTATTGCCCAGCCAAATACCAAGTAGACAAAACGTAACGGCAATACATAAAACATAAAACTCCCAACTAATGTCCTTGATTAACCATTTATATTCAATGGATTTCAAAACAAAAGCCAGAACAGCCAAAGATATCCCATATATAATTACTGTATTCTTCATGATTTTATTATAATCGAAAAATTTTAAATATTTCAAGATCAATAAACTTTTTACTTTGAAGAGAAAGAAACGGGACGAGAAAGAAACGGGTCGAGAAAGAAACGGGTCGAGAACGAAACGGGTCAGGTCAATTGTTCATGATTCAAAATATAAAGACTTAAGAATAATAGGAGTTAATGCCCTTTTTTGAATTGATTTATTGCTAGCTATTTCGTTCCTTACTAATAAAATTCTCAACTATAAAATACCACAAACCAATCACTGAAAAAACACCAATTGAGGTTGGGATTAAATTCCAAAAGAACTTTTGAAAAGCATAAAGACTGAGATAATAACCCCAATAAAATGACTCAACTAAATAACACAGAAATATGAACCCAAATGCAAAGACTACTACAAGCCAAATAGGGAATCTAAAATATTTAATGGGTATAATTAAAAAAATGGTAAGAGACAAAGCAAAAATAAATACGTCATACATTTTTAAATATATTGTTACATAATGAGGAATATTCATATCCCAATGGCTTAACATTCCATTGATTGGGCCTAAATAATCGCCTATTATTAAACCGAGAATACCAGAAATGAGTATTATTAGAAATTTATATGTGGTTTTCATTATCTACTGTTTATTATCCAATTAGTATTATCATTGGGATAAATGCTTGATATTCAATCATTCAAATTAGATCATTTTTACTCGATGTCAGATGGAATTTTATTTTATGATCACAATTATGTAATGGAGATG
>JBGCFT010000085.1:0-16508 GCA_045107085.1 Marinicellaceae bacterium
ATTGGCTATGCGTTTCTCAGAGAGGATTTCCCATAGCCAGTCAGTATCAGTATTTTCTTTGTCAGAATCTGAGAATGTATCTCTAAATTCGTCTTTATCTACAAAATCTTCTTTAGATGCCATTCGCTCGAAAACACAATACTGGCCATTAACAAAAGGCCATACTCTGTCTTGCCAGGTTGGCAAGGCTGGCGTTTTGTATATGATAGTTTCCTGTTCTTCGCCACTGCCTTCGAAAGCTTCGTTCGTTTCGATTGCTAATTCTTTAAGCTTGCCATCCGCAAGGCAATTATCGCATATGCAGTCGATTTCATTTTCTCCATAGAAACCGCCAGCATCAAACCACAAGCCCACTTCACCACAAATAGTGCATTTCGAATTATCTTCGACTCTAAATGCGAAATTCTCTGGGTCACGAAAGTATTTGAATTTCATATTACTCATAACGCTCCGCTAAGGGGCCGGAGTTGTATTGATTGTTTTGCGTTAGCGTAGCGAATAAACGCAAAACGAGCAATGCAACGGAGGTCCAAGCCGTTTACGGCTGAGCCTTGAGCGGCTTGTTATGTTTCATTATTTTAGTGGTTTGTATTCAGTATTTTTAGGCGCACCATACCCTATATTTTGACAAGGATACCAAACACCACGAAATTGCATTGGACCAATATTGGGAACTATATTACTTTGGTCTAAATCTGATATTCTTACATTTTCTTGAATATGTAATTCATTCGCATTTTTGTGCCAGTATATTCCCTGCTCCTCAGCTAATTCAAAAGCGTCTTCTTGTGACAAAGCAGTAACCCCCAATCCAAAAGGTAAATTATTATCTTTTGGAAAAGTAATCCAGTACGTTTTTAGGCCTGCTTCAATCTTCATAATTTGGGGGAAACATAACGCCGCAAACAGCTGCGGCTTTGTAGTGGATTGTTTTGTGGTAGCGTAGCGTTAAGGCACAAGACAAGAAACGGAAAAGCCGTCAGACTGGTTTGCCTTGTTAGAAAATGGGTATTTCGCCAAATTAGATCTGAACTCATGAAACAGGCTCGAATGCATCCGGTGAATACTGTGACATTTCAATGCCTAAATTCAGTTTTCCTGCCAAAGCTATTAGAGCCTTAGATATGTGATCATTTTGGTTGACAATATCCTCATTTAGTCGTGAATATATCGGGAAGTCTAAGTAACCATCGATATCTTGAACTTCATTTATCAATTCGGATAATTTATCAAAGTACTTCTCAAGAAATTCTATGGCATCTTTAACCTGACCGGGGAAATCATCCCATTCACGCTCAGATACATCTAGTGAAATTACATTTTCTTTACACTTCCTAGTTTTCTTTTTATTGCGATATTCGCCTTTGTCAAAGACACCAAATATCGGAAGATCAGTCTTATTAGCGAATTCTTTAAATGAATATGTATCACTGTATATTTTTAGTACGCACATACTCTTCTCGGGTTTCTAACAACTTAATAATAGTGCATTTGTGCACATTAAATTTTGTAAAACCATCATTTTTGCCTCTTTTTTAGGGAATAAGACAACATTTTATGGTTTTTCTTGGTTTTTGTGTAGGTATAATGCGTATATCTCGTGATTATTTTGCGATAATGCATTATTATCAGTAAATATCGTGTTAATTGTGCATTTTATGAAGTTATTAGATCAAGTCAGAACCAAAATTAAATTTTTACATTACAGTGAAGGCACTGAAAAAATTTATGTTTACTGGATTCGTAAATACATTTTGTTTCATCAAAAAAGACACCCAAAAGACATGGGAAAACCTGAAATTGAGAAATATTTATCCTATTTAGCAACACATAGAGATGTGTCTGCGACAACACAAAATCAAGCTTTTAATGCCCTATTGTTTTTATATAATCAAGTTTTAAACATTTCTCTTAAAGATGAAAATATCAATGCCTTAAGGGCCAAACAGAGAGCCCATTTACCTACTGTATTAAGCACCAAAGAAGTTAAACTTATCCTCAATCATTTTAATGATAATATTTACAAAACCATAACTGAAACCATTTATGGATGTGGATTACGCCTTTCTGAAGTGTTAACGTTAAGAATTAAAGACATTGATTTTGACTATAATAGGATGATAATTTGGGACAGTAAATCGCTGGATGATAGGTCATTACCATTGCCTGAAAGGCTTATCAGTAAATTTAAACAACTGATACAACACAATAAAACTCTACATGAGGAAGATATTAATAATGGATTCGGCACAGTTGAATTACCCAATGCGCTTGCCAGAAAATATCCCAATGCAGCAAAAGAATTTAAATGGCAATATTTGTTTCCGATGGCTAATATCTCAAAAGCGCCAAGGTTAAAGACAAAAAGAAGACATCATGTATTAGAAAGCACCTACAGCAGAAACTTAAGAAAAGCTGTTATCGCATCTAAGGTCAATAAAAAGGTGACTGCCCATACTTTTAGGCATTCTTACGCGACTCATTTGTTACAAGCTGGGATAGATATTCGTACTATACAAGAATTGTTAGGCCATAAAAGATTAGAAACAACCATGATTTATACTCATGTCATGAAGGAATTGAGCGACCATAATCGATTTAGTCCTTTGGATTTTTTATAATACTTAAAAAACAATATAAAAATATATCTCATATAATCAATTTCGAGCCAATAAAAAAGCCCGAATAAATCGGGCCCTTTTATCTCTCTCACTCAATCGAGTTTTATAAAAACTCAATACTCCATGAATCAATATATCCTGTATCAGCACCGGCATTGTCAGTGACTTTCAGACCCCAACTGCCATTAGCAGGAGTTGTGCCTGCATTGATGGTTGTATTTTCGTTAAGGTTATCAGTACCACCGCCACTGGGCTCTCTAAGAACAGCTGTTCCACCATTGGGTGCAACGATTTCGACTTTTAAGTCACCACGATAAGTATGAACAATATTATAAGTAATTTTAACATTGCCTGAATCACCCGTTCTGGTGACATTAATACTGCTTGTTGCTCCAGTTGGATTGTTATCAGGAATATTCACATTTGATGTGCTTTCAAATAATGAGCCTTGTGTTCCACCACTGGTTGAGAAACTACCAGTTAGATTTACACCGCTGAATGTAGAATAAGCACGAATCATAACGTGATAAGTACCAGCTTGAGCGTTGGCAATTGGACAACTTTCTGTATTACCGCCAACATATGGACGACAATCATAAGAGGAAGTTGTGGGTGCGCTTCCAAATTTAACATATAAATCAGCATCACCTGAACCACCACTCATGGCGAAGTTCAAATCAGTTGCTCCTGCTGGAACAGACATGGTGAAGAAAATTGAATTGTTAACTGAAGCTGACAAACCCGTTTTAGCCACACCATTTGTTAACGCATTACCTGTTGGTGGAGGTGGTGGCGGTGCTGTGACAGTAACTGATTGAGTTGCTGTATCAGTTGCGCCATCATTATCAGTGACAGTTAATGTTACTGAGTAAGTTCCTGCACTTGAAAAAGTATTTGAAGCTGTGACGCCTGATCCACCAAAAGACCATGAATAAGAAGCAATGCTTCCATCACTGTCTGAACTTGAACCTGCATTGAAACTACATGTTAGGTCATTACATGAAGCACTGAATGCAGCATTGGGAGCCACATTCGGAACTGATGTTGAATAACTGCCAGTTAAACTCACACCCGTATAGGCAGAATAACCAACTATCATCACATAATAAGTACCGGATTGAGCTGATGCAATTGGACAACTTTCTGAGTTTCCACCTGCATATGGGCGACAGTCATAAGATGAAGTCGTTGGTGCACTGCCAAATCTAACATACAAATCTGCATCACCTGTGCCACCACTCATATCAAAAGATAAGTTTGTTGCACCACTTGGCACTGCCATTGTAAAGTTTGTTTGGCTGTTGGCTGCACCAGATAATCCTGTTGCTGGTACACCATTAGTCAATACATTATTTGTAGGTGGCGGAGGCGGTGGTGGAGGCGTTCCTGCCATGGCAGCAACTGCGGCATCGGAATCGACAATACCTGCTCCACATATTGCAGTAGTACATTGATGTGAACTAACATTTGGGAAAGACCTTGAAGTTGATTTCAAAACACTTTCGACTTCTGCCGGAGTTGTATTTGGTTTAACAGCATACATTAATGCAGCCAATCCAGCTACATGAGGAGCGGCCATTGATGTACCTTGTTGACCACCTAGGCTATCAGAACCTGGCGTTGAAGTACCAGAGTTGTAAGTCGATTGGATCATATTAGCATTACTCCAAACTCCACCTTCACAATCTGAAAGCGAGGTTGGCTGACCTTCACCAATTGGATTACACCCATCACCACCTGGAGCAGCAATATCTATAGCTGAACCGTAATTTGAATAATAAGCTCTGCCACCATTTCTATTGGTTGCAGCCACTGAAACGACACCTGAACAGTTAGCAGGAGGATATCCTGATGAACTATCTGAGTTACCTGCAGCAACTACCACAGTTGTGCCTGCATTTACCGCTGCTGTTATTGCAGATTGATAACTAGAACTACAACTACCTGGTGAACCTGAACCCAAAGACATATTAATCACATCAGCGGGATTAGGATTTGATGGAACACCTGAAACATTTAAGCCCGCAGCCCATCTAATGCCATCAGCAATATCTGATAATGAACCTCCACATGTTCCTAATACACGAACTGGTACTAGATTAACATCCCAAGCAACACCCGCAACACCACTATTGTTGTTTGAAACAGCTCCCACTGTCCCTGCAACGTGTGTTCCATGCCAAGAACTATTACTGGCTTGCGATCCTGCTCCACATTGACCTGCTGTGGTCCAATCACCTGGATCTTGTGCGTTAGAATCTCTTCCACCACCATCATTTCCTACTGATGATGAACTAATCATGTCATATTGACCAACAATATTTCCCACTAAATCAGCATGAGGGCGATAGCCAGTATCCAATACTGCAACAGTGACACCACTTCCAGTTGTAACATCCCAAGCAGCAGGAAGTCGCATTCCACCAGCAGACTCAAAATAATGCCACTGCGTATTGTATGCTGTATCATTTGGTGTAGCATAAGGTATCATTAATGCATCAATTTCTGCATATTCTACATCAGCTCTTTGATTTAACTGTGCAACCATTTGCTCAAGTGACACTTTGTTATTACTTTTCACATTGTCTGGTGCAATACTAATGACTTCTGCATTACCCGACATCATGCGTTTAAACTTAAGATTATACCCAAAAGTCTTACCAATTGATTGGGCTCTTAAATTTGATTGTTGTATGGACTCTGATCTATTAGAATTTTTATATTTAATAATAATGCCTGGAGCCAAAGGGTTGGTTTTAGATAATGTTTGATTATTGCTCACTAACGGATTAGCCAGTGCGCTTGTTGATAATGCCAATGTAGCCATAACAGACAACATAAGCTTGTTATATGTTAACATTTAAGTTATTCCTCTCTTTTTAGTTATTTTAAAACTTAGACCCGTCTTAAATTGCTCATGAACATTTTAATCTACAAAATTTAACGATCACCTCAAATTTGATGGTTAATTTTGTATTATAAAAATTGATTTTTTCAGCAACAATTTTATTTCGGGATATAAGCAATAGGTCATTCGAATCTGTTATTATTGTTATGACAATTTACGTCATTAAGTCGTAAATCTTTTCTAAACACGAAGGACGGAGGGTAAATTATCATAAACATTCTTCCAAGTCACGCATTAAATTGTAAATAAGTTTTATTTGTGTATCAGATAATATTTTCTAATGGCAAGTGAGTAATTTATTCAATATATTCGAGTTCAATTCACACATCGTTACTCTTTCAATCAGTTTTTTGTTAGAATGCTATTTTAAATTTTTAATCACTCATATGAAAAAATACTTAGTTCTATTGGCAATCTTTTTCAACACTCACAGTATGGCTGATACCGTATTTGGAGTTGAGGCAGGCATTCAAAGTTGGTATTACGATAATTCAGGAGACATTGCTTCGCCTTTTGACCCGACTATTTCTGACGGTAATTTTGACATTGACAATGAATCAGCTTTAACTTACTTTATTGCATTAGAACATGGCGTTCCATTAGTACCCAATTTTAAATTAAGACACACAAAAATGGACGACCAAATCAATTGTGCTGCTGATGTGGCTTGTTTGGGCGATATTGACATTAACTTGAGCCATACTGATATCACTGCTTATTATGAGTTATTAGATAACTGGGTCAATCTTGACTTGGGACTAAGTGGCATCTATTTTTCAGGCAATAGTCAAATTCAATCCGCCATTAATATTGCTTCAGAAGACTATTCTGAAATTATTCCTGCATTGTATGGTAAGGCAGAATTTGAGTTTCCTACCACAGATATTAGCGCCAGTCTGACTGCAAATGTAGGTACTCTTACAGACAATTCTGTAGTTGATCTTGAATTGGCTGTTAAATATAAATTTACACTTGGATTTGGTTTAGAAGCTGGTTTGAGACGACAAACTGTTGATTTTAACGATTTTGATACCGTCAATGTTGATTCAACATCAACCGGTGTTTATGCCGCATTAAATTTTGACTTTTAATTAATGACAGCGATTATTTGCGGCATTGAGTCAACCCAACTCAGCCAGATTGAAATAGAAACTTTATCTCACCCATTGGTATGTGGTGTGATTCTATTTAAAAGAAACTACACAGACTTTCACCAATTAAAGCGATTAATCATAGATATAAAAACACGTTTTGGTGATGATTTTCTCATCACAGTTGATCAAGAAGGTGGAAGAGTGATTAGATTTGGAGCCCCTTTTTCTCAGCTCCCTGCTCTATTAAATTTAAGCCATTGTAATCAAAAGAACTCAGATCTAGCTAAATCTTTTGCACATGTGCATGCTTGGTTAATGGCATCAGAGTTATTATCCATTGATATTGATATGAGTTTTTCACCTGTGCTTGATGTTGATAACGGCAGCAATGTTATCGGTGACCGTGCTTTTTCACATTGTCCTGATGAAGTCAGTGAATTGGCTGATTATTATTGTCGATCTATGCAGGATGCGGGCATGAAAACTACGGCCAAACATTTTCCAGGCCATGGCACAGTAGTGGCTGATTCGCACTTTGATCTGCCCATTGATGACAGATCCTTTAAAGACATTGAAAGCCTTGATTTAAAACCATTTGTTGAATTAATTAAAAACAATCAAATTGATGCGGTGATGATGTCTCACGTAATTTATCCACAAGTGTGCGATCAAGCGGCTGGCTATTCAAAATATTGGTGTCAAGATATTCTTAGAGATAAGTATGGCTTCAAAGGTGTGATTATTTCTGATGATTTAGGCATGAAAGCAGCCGATTGTGTGGGTGATGTTCATGCCCGTTATCAAGCTTGTGTTGATTCTGGATGTGATATTGCATTAGCTTGCACAATAGAGTTATCTATAGAGTTACTAGAAAAACTATCCAAAAAGACTCCAAAAAAACGATTTCCCCAATTAAAAGGCAAATCAACACTTTCACAATCGATTCCTTTCTGGCAAAATAAGAACTGGCAGACCATACGCAACAGTATGGATAGAATAATTGCGGAATATAATGATGAATAACTACCCTCACCTTTTAAAACCTTTAGATTTAGGCTTTACGACCATAAAGAACCGTGTATTGATGGGTTCAATGCACACGGGATTAGAAGACCGATCTAAACATTACCAAAAACTGGCCACTTACTTTGCTAAAAGAGCTGAAGGTGAAGTAGGATTAATGGTCACAGGAGGTATTTCACCTAATATTCGTGGATGGGTTGGGCCATTAAGCGGATTTTTAAAATATAATTTTCAAACCAAAAGACATAAAATTATCACACAAGCTGTTCATGCAGCTGGTGGTAAAATATGTATGCAAATATTGCACACAGGCCGTTATGGCTATCATCCATTTACTGTATCGCCATCAGGAATCAAATCACCAATTACACCTTTTAAGACCAAATTAATGACGCCACGTGATGTCGAAAAACAAATTAAAGCGTTTGTTAATACAGCACAATTGGCACAAACTGCTGGTTACGATGGTGTAGAAATCATGGGCTCTGAAGGCTACTTAATCAATCAGTTTCTGGCTCAAAAAACCAATAAAAGAAAAGATAATTGGGGAAGTGACTATGAATCAAGGACCCGATTCGCCAGAGAAATTGTAGAAAGAACTCGCCAAGCAGTTGGTAAAGATTTTATCATTATATTCAGGTTATCCATGTTGGACTTAGTCTCACAAGGCAGTACTTGGGATGAAGTGGTAAGCTTAGCAAAAGATTTAGAGCGTTTAGGCGTCACCATCATTAATACTGGCATTGGTTGGCACGAAGCCAGAGTGCCTACCATTGCTACGTGTGTTCCACCTGGAGCTTTTACTTGGGTCACAGAGAAAATGCGTCCACATGTCGATATTCCACTCATTACAACCAATAGAATCAATACCCCTGAAATTGCTGAGGAAATCCTCTCAACTAATAAAATTGACATGGTATCAATGGCTCGACCATTTTTAGCCGATCCAAACTTTGTCAAAAAAGCCATGAGTAATCAATCAGATGAAATCAATACTTGCATTGGCTGTAATCAAGCTTGTTTGGATCATGTGTTTAAAAACAAACGCGCTACATGTTTAGTTAATCCTTTAGCCTGTTATGAAACAGAGCACATTATCAAACCCACAACTCAAGCAAAATCTTGTGCTGTTGTTGGCGGTGGACCTGCAGGAATGGCCTGTGCAAAAACTTTAGCTGAAAGGGGACACAATGTCACTTTGTATGAAGGCAGTGACAAACTGGGTGGACAATTTAATTTGGCTGCAAACATTCCAGGTAAGGAAGAGTTTTTTCATACCATTCGTTATTTCAAAACAAAATTTGAAAAATACAATGTCAATGTACAATTAAATACCAAAGCAGATTCAACAAACCTTGCAGCTTATGATGAAGTCATTATTGCCACAGGCGTTAAACCAAGAGAGTTAACTCTAGAAGGCATCGATCACGAAAAAGTCATTGTCTATAATGAGCTTATCAGTAAGCAAAAAATTGCTGGTAAAAAAGTCGCCATTATTGGTGCAGGTGGCATTGGTTTTGATATTGCTGAGTTTTTATCTGAAGACGATTCATTACATGGCACAGATAAAGATGTTTACGCCAATTCTGAAGCATTTTGTAACGAATGGGGAATCGATAGAAACATTGAATCTGAAGGTGGATTAACACAAGCCAATCACGCTCCCAGTGCCAGAGAGATTTATTTATTGCAAAGAAAAACAGGAAAACTTGGCAAAGGTTTAGGTAAAACTACGGGCTGGATTCATCGATTAGCACTGAAAAAACGCGGCGTTACTAATTTAGCTGGATGTACATACAATAAAATTGATGACCAAGGCTTGCACATTACCAAAGATGAAAAAGATCAAGTTTTAGAAGTTGATAACGTGATTATTTGTGCTGGACAAGTCTCAATCAACACACTTTATGAAGAACTCAAAGAAAAGCAATCCTGCCATATAATAGGAGGAGCTGAATACGCTGGAGAACTCGATGCCAAACGTGCGATTAAACAAGGCGTTTTGTTGGGTGCAAAGATTTAATATAAAACAATGTGCAGTGCACAAGACTCAATATACAATTAGGAAAACACTGATTAAGCCTTGTTTTTAGTCTCGTTCCCATGCTCCTGCGTGAGAATGCCTATTTTATTTCTGATGCACAATTTAATTCAATCTGTGTTTATTCTAGGAAAAACAGAAGTTCGATTACTGGTTTATGTTGTTTTTTTTATATATGTCTTTGTAGCTATGCATTCCCACGCTGGAGCATGGGAACGATTTATTGATATGTCATCTATTCATACTACCACAAACTACAAACCGTTTTGGCATCAGGTTTTAGAGATTTAACTGCATAATGTTTGCCATTTCCTGGCACAGGTAAATCATGATTAGTGCAAACGCCATCTGGGCTTTCTGCAGCACATTTTAATACGGCTTGATAATTCAGCGCAGAATGACACGATAACAAGTTCGCCTCTCCCAACCATTCGTCCTTATAAAATGCCACCAACAAAGCATAATTGGTGTGGGAATAATCCATCGCTTGTAAAGGCACACATGGGACTTTGTCATAGGTATTTTGTATGCGCAGTGTTTGAGTCAGCGGGTTTTGTTGAGCGGGTTGTGCGTTATAAAGGTCAACAAAGTCTTGGTTGCCTGTTCTTGGACAAGCAAAATTAATATTAGAAGCTTTAATTTCAGGTCGCGATAGTGCAACATCTAGCGAAAATAATTGGCACAATGAAGACCCTAAAGAATGACCTGTGATATAAAGTTCATCAATGGGTTTATCTGATGATTGGTATTTGTCTATATATTCAAACAGTTGAGTTTGCATAGATTGAGTTGATTGATGGCTTTCGGTATAGATATCATTGAACCCTGATTCAACCTTGACCTCTTTGTTAATTTCAACCGTCTTATCAAACGCAACAAATTTTGAATGATCCACACCTAAATCATCCAAGATATCTAATATTGATGCTGTGCCTCTAAATGCAAAAATATAGGTATGTGGTGCTTTTGTGGTTCGAAAAATAACACCATACACTTCTACTGTTTTATCTTCAGTAAATAAAGAATCAATGCCCGTCCAATAATCGACAAATTCATAGTCTTTTGATGGTGGAGTGACACAATCTTTTTGGTACACAGAAGGATGTTTGTGATTAAATGCATTGTACGCTTGTAGGCTGGCTTCTATTAACAATAAGACTTTGTCTTTATTTGTGTGATTAATTGATGTGATGTATTGTGTTGTCATGATCTGACTCTTCTATGGGATTGATTACATCATAGACTAATTGGTTACTATTCTCAAGCCCACATATTTCATTGTTAAGTGTACTGATTCAGCTTGTCTTTGAGAAAATTGATCACATGATGATTATTGGTGAGACTGATGGCTTTAGTTAAATAGGCTTTTGCTTTGTCTAAGTGATCCAATTGATACAAAAAATCAGCCTTAACCAGCAAAAAGGGTTGATAATGACTCAACTTCTCTTCCAGTTTATCTAACTCATTTAATAAATTTTCATCTAAAACAATATGGGAAACCGCCACTAAACGATTTAATTTAATCACATCTGATGGGGTTACTTTGAGCAATTCGTCATAAATCAAAACAATTTCATGCCAGTTAGTAGAAGCATAATCTTGGGCTTCTGAATGAATCGCACTAATGACAGCTTGTAATTGATAAAAACCAATACTTTTTTGTTTCAGTGCTGATTGAACCAAATCCTGTCCTGTTTGTATTTGATTTGAATCCCAAAAACTACGATCTTGATGTTCCAGTGGAATAAAACCTTTATTTTCAGAAAATCTGGCTTCTTTTCTCGAGTCATTCAGCAACATTAAAGCCAACAAACCCTGAACTTCAGGTTGTTTAGGGCACAAATACATCACTATTTTAGTTAACCTAATCGCTTCATGACACAAATCAAATCGCTGCGATCCATGAATAGCGGTATAGCCTTCATTGAAAATTAAATACAACACTTTTAACACCGCATTTAATCGTTGATTAAACTGATCTTGTTCTGGAATATCATAAGGGATGCCAGCCAGTTTTATCTTTCTCTTACCGCGAACCAATCGCTGTGCCATGGTTTCTTTTTTTAGCAAATAAGCATTGGCTATTTCAGTTGTGGTCAAACCACCGAGTAACTGAAGAGTCAGAGCAACTGAAATATTTTCTTGAATAGCTGGATGGCAACAAGTAAAGATTAAACGTAACCGTTCATCTGGTATGGCGTATTCGTCTTCTTTTTTATCATCTGAATTTATATTGAGTAAGTCAGAGTAATCGTTTAATTTTGATTTAAAATTCTGAGTACGGCGCAATTTATCCAAAGCTTTGTGCTTAGCCACAGTAAACAACCACGACTCGGGTTTTTTAGGTACACCGTTTTTAGTCCAGTGAGTTAAAGCCGATTCTATCGCATCTTGCATAACATCTTCAGCCAATTCTATGTCGTGTAAAAGGTTATTCAACAAAGCAATAAGCTGTCCCCAATGGGTTTTTATGATCTGATTAAAAACCTGATCATTGAGGGCAGTTTTAAGCATTAATTATTTTACTCATCATATTCTAACAGCGGTCGCACTTCTACTCGTCCATATTTAGCAGAAGGAATCATAGCCGCATATTCCAAAGCCTGATCAAGGTTTTTACATTCAAACAAATAATAGCCGCCCAACTGTTCTTTTGTCTCTGCAAATGGACCATCAATGGTTTCTACTTTCCCATCCCGAACACTGACAGTGGTGGCGGTATTCACATCCTGCAAACCATCTCCGCCAAGTAATACACCATCCTCTTCAAACTTTTTAGAGGCCGCACCATATTCTTCAAGTAATTGATTAAATTCATCCGTACCGTATTGAGGACCTGCGTTTTCTGCCGCATAAATTAATGCCATGTATTTCATATTTTTCTCCTATTTATTAACTATATTATATAGATTATTGAATATCTATATCAAGATAACGAATAACTGTTGATGAAATCGACAATTGTTTGAAAAAATATTATTAATATGCGAGAGACCTTTGCTCGATTAGTGAAAGAAGATAAAAAGTTTAAAAAAGCATCACTCTGCGATTAAAATTTATTATTGCCATCAGTGTTTAAATTATTGATTTTTGTTTTTCCCAAAATTTTCAATAATAAATTTCGAAAGAATCTAAGAATTGGATATAAAATTGCGGAGATGACTTTTGATTTAAAAATCCAATAGTTCATGCGATTAAAAACACCTGATCGGCTGCCAATTAATGCCAAAGCATGTATGGCATCCGAACCATAATAGAGCTGCCCACCCATTTTCAGTACCATGCCCTGATCTATATCTAAACCCTTAGAAGTAATTTCATCCATGACTCCACTGCTATCTCTTGCATCAACAATACGCAAATCTCCAACACTTTCACGAATATTGACTACTTGACAATAGGCGTTGCAAGCCGGACACTCTCGGTCATAAACTAGAAGTATTTCTTCTCTTTTTATTCGTTCTTGCTTCATAGCAATTAATTATATCTGTGTTTTTGCCATACATCATGAGTTATATACTATAAAAGTATTTCTATATTAATTCTAATATCCAACAATAGTGATGTCTAGTTTCAAAAACTTATATATTTGAAATTAATACACTCGATATCTTTCTAAATAAGTAGAAATATCTTGATGAGCTTCTGTTGCGGTTTTTTTGATGTGCCTATTAAAAAATTCAGTCATCGTTTACAACATGGCTTGTGGTGTCAGCTTATCATTTTTCGGTGGATTGTGTCCTACTTTCTTGTCTTCTATAAATTCTATGTGTTTTCCAGCTTGTTTAAGTTTTAAGGCAAAATCTCGAAGGTGGGTAATGGGAATTCTTTGATCTAATCTTCCACCCCAGATTAATAGAGGTTTATTGATACCTGGCCATGTATTGACTGGAGAAGTGAATTCTATTTTTTTAATAATTTTGTCATTATTTAAATCGGCAAACTTGATTGCTAAGGCATTTTTTAAAGGCAAACCGTCGTATTCATTAATGCGTTTATCGTCCATCTTTTTTAATAAGTCCAATAAATTAGTACCTGGTGCTGTTGCCACTCCAGCTTTGAAAACATCAGGATATTGTGACATTAATGACAACACAGAATAACCGCCAAAGGAATGGCCGAAAACACCCATTTTAGATTTATCACCAATGCCTTGATCAAGAATGTAATTGATGCCCTCAATAATATCTTGTTGAACTCTTGTACTAAATTGCGCTTTTCCAGCCAACATGTAGTCTATTCCATAACCGGTTGAGGCTCTGAAATTGGGTTGAAATATGGCATAACCTTGATTGACGATAAACTGCATTGGGCTGTAACCACCACTATTGCGATTAAATGGTCCACCATGAGCATAAGTCAACAATGGCACTTCAGATAAAATTCTGCCTTTTGGCAATAATAGATACCCATACAGAACCATGCCATCACTTGCCGTGTAAGTAATGGGCATATTCTCCACTAATTTTTCTGAAGATAATGGACCACCCATATCGCGTTGTTGCTCCAATATCGGCTCAAGTTGTTGTGTGTTGGTGTCATATATGTGATATTTATTGTGGTGAAACACTGAATGTCTTTGTGCAACCAACCATTGTTGACTTTGTTTACTGGCAACAATAGACAACCGCCCTAATAATTGTGATTCAATTTTTCTAAAGTGATTTTCATAATTCTCATTTAATCCATAGTGCTTTAATTCATCAGAATGATAATCTAATTGAAGCACTTCTCCTGATTTTTCATCCAAGATAACATTGATTAAATCTGCTAATTGTTCTGGATCCTGATGAATTAATTCAGTCATTCCAGTATAAATATCAACTGTATAAAGGCTTCTGAATTTGTATTCACCAAATCCCATAAGGTATAACTCTTGTTCCTTATTATCAAATTTAACCATGCGGCATTTATCAATCACGATACAACTGAAAACTGGCTTTTTATCGACGCCATTAAGTTGATAAATGATGTGTTTGCCTTGTTTAGTATTAGGTTGTCGAATAAACGAAAGTTTGCCAGTATCATCAAACAGAAAATCATAGACTTTTATTTTATCCTGAAATAACAAAGTTTCATTTCCGAACTTATCCACACGAAGCAGATGATAAGGATTATTTTCTTTTCTTGATTCTATCTTTCGATTAATCAATACCTGTTGTGGTTGACTGCGATCAACCCCATAAAATTCTTCTTCATTTTTGTCATCAAAACGATAAAATATTTGAGGACTAGGCTTCATTTCAAGTGGATTTAATGCAGCCAAGTATTGTGCGCTTTGCAGAAATAAGATTTTACCATCTGTTGACCAATCGAAGCTTTTTATAATTCGTGATTGAAACAACTCGGTACTTTCTTTTGTTTCCACATTTAAAAGATGTAATGATTTACCTTTATCTTCTTGGATCATGAAAACTAAATTTTTACCATTTGGGGCCATTTTGACTGAGATAATGCGGGCTGTTTTAGTCGCTTGTTGAATGGTAAAGTCTTGAGCCAATGGAGATGACTCATGTCTTTTAATGGCATCACTCAAATCAGTTTCTTGAATAGGGTTTATAGCCAATAAAGGGGTAGATAAAATTGACAATAAGATTGTAGTAATAAGTAATTTTTTAATTATTTTCATGACTTTCTCAACTGCTAGATTGATTAATATTAATTTTTTTATCTGTCACCAATAAGAAGGACAATAACCCTGTTATTGAAGTCAATAAGATAAGAATAAACCAAAATCCAATCTGAAGTTTTGACACGTCCCTTTTTCTGACTTGCCATAGATAAACAATCAACGAAACAAGAATGAAAAGAACCATAGCAATTTTTACTGAATCAGATATGATCAATTCAGGTTGTTGAGTTACTAATTTCAATGGCTGAGTCGTTAATTGAGGTTTAATCAAGTATTCTGAAACCCAATGAGTTAAAGGAGAGACATACCAATTCATGCCATAATACAAATCACTAAATCCATTTTTTAGAGAACGTGTGGCTAATGTGTTTATTTGACTATTAGTTGAATTAACTTCTATCACAACTTGTTGTGCTTGATGATGCCCATCACCGCTCAATTTTCCAAAAACAAAACCATACAATGTAACATCCATCAATTCTGCTATGGCAAGAGAATTTAGGTTTTTGTATGAACCAGGTATTTGTATCACATTTAATGGCATTATTCTCTTGGTGTTTTGTTTAACTTTTTCAGAGTCAAAGATATAAATATTTTGAGTAGAAATCACATTGGCAGTTGAGCCAGAATAATTAAAACCAGAAATAAATGTTTCAGATGGATTCAATGAAAACCTTAATGCGATATGTTTAAAATCATGATCATATGTATACAATTGATTCTCAGAAACCACTTGAGTCCCAAAGCTATTATTGATGACATGTGGGACAGAGTTGAACTGAACTGTATCACCATTGTTATCACTTAAAATAGTCTTTGTCTTTTTATTGGTATTATTGATTCTTACATAGCTCATTCGATCTAAACTAAATAACCATTCAGCCTCTTCATTTGAATTATAAATTGATAAAGATCTAATATTTTGCTGATAAGGCAATAATGTTGAAGTATGAAAGGATTTTATGCCGACAAATGATCCGTAGGTTTTTATATTTCTCAATTGTAATTGGTATTGATCTTTATAGTTTTGATTAGCATTTTCAAGATTTAGTATTAACTGTGCATTCCCATCCAAATTTTCTACGTGTTTATATACATCATTTTTAAAAAATTCATTCCAAGACATATCTATCCCAGCTCCATCAATTAACATGTATCTTAGTTGGAAGGCAAATGCCAATGCTGTAAC
>JBGCFT010000086.1:0-2961 GCA_045107085.1 Marinicellaceae bacterium
ATTCGTACTAATACGCCGATTTAATTATGCAATTATGGGTTTTAAAAAACGGCGTATTTTAACCACATAAAAACAAAAATGCGTTAGGAAATATCAATTATTATTATCGCTTTTGTAAATCAAAAAACAGATCAAGGTTTGGCAGCTTGAGTTGCAGATTTTACACGCTTGGTTATCGCTTTCTTAAAACGATCTTGGCCCCATAACCTTAAATCATCCAACCAACAGTATATACAGGGCAATAAAACCAATGAGATAACTGTAGAGAAGGTTAAACCACCAATAATCGCTCTTGCCATTGGAAAATAACTGGGACCATTTCCACCGCCTACAGCTGAAACACTGACACTCAAAGGCAGCAATCCAACTACAGTGGTTGAAACTGTCATTAATACAGGTCTGATGCGATCCATACCACCTTGTACCACTGCATCAAATCGATTCATACCCTCTTTGCGTAAATTATTAATATGATCAATTAACACAATACCATTATTAACTACCACACCAACCAGTATCATGGCACCTATTCCCGCCATAACATTAAACGTAGTGCCGGTTATGGCAAAAAACAAGAAAATTCCTAAAATAGAGAATAAAATGGTGTTATATACACATATGGGGAACAATAATGATTCAAACATTGCAGCCATAACCATAAATATAATCATCAAGGCAATTACAAACGGCAGCAATAAATCAGACAGTGAAATGTTAGCGCCACCGCCTTCTAGGTTAAATGTCCACGCATAGCCAGTAGGCATTTTAAAAGTTGAAAGTGCATCGCTGATTTTTTCACGTACTTCTTTGACATTGGTATCATCTGCGACATCAATATCAATCTGTATTGAATTTTGCCGACCTAGTCTGAATAATCTTTGTGGCGAACTGGTCGAGACAATTTCTGCCACATTATTTAATGGAACAGATATGCCATCTGCATTCTTGATGGGTAAATTTCGCAATTGTTCAATCTCAAATTCACCTTTTTGATAAAAGCGCATTTTGACCGGTATCTCTCCTTGTTCAGAGACATATTCACGCAGATTCATACCACGCATAGCGATTGATACAGATTGAGCGACTTCGGAAGGGTTCAAACCTAGATTAAGTGCTCGCTCCCGATTAACATTGACCTGTAGCTCTTCTCTGTTATTTCTTTGTTCAACTTGAACATTAGTAACGTTTGCAACATTTCTGATAATAAACATCACTTCATCCAAGAGTTCTTCTCGCATTAGTTCTGCAGACTCACCTTGTAAATATAGTTTAATTCCTTGTGAACCTAAATTACTGCGCCATTGAAATGATGGTTTCCCAACAGTTATGTCAGGCATATCAGCCATGATTTCTTGTTTAACCTCAGCCACCGTTTTGGTGGCATCAGCTTCATCAATTAAAGTAATTAACGAAGTGGCGTTACCATTTTCATTATAATAAGTATAGACTGAATCAATTTCAAACCGTTCTTGATTAGCATACAAATAATTTTCCACACGATCGACATCTTTCTTCATTCGATCTAGCGTATAGTTACCATCAACATGATATGGCATCCAAAAATTACGACTGATTGATTGTCCGGTGCCATCGTCTTGCTTCATTGAAAAATAGAAACCCAAACAAATAAATATCAAACCAAACGCACTGCCAAAAGTCAGCCAACGATGTCTTAAAAAGAAAACCAAAATTCGTTCATAATTTTTCATCAAATATAGACTAAAGATGAAAAACAGTGAAACATAAGCGAATACGGTGAAATTTTCAGCAGGCATCTTCATTGCTTGTGATGTTTGGAAAGCAATCACATAAAACGCGACTAACAATAAAAACTTATACCGTTTCTTGATCCCAGTTATTTTATTCAAAAGCTTCAACTCAAGTTGATTGGTCTTCTGATGTTTTTTCTTTACAAACAAACCGATTGCCATTGGCACCACAGAAATAGATAGCATCAATGAAATAACCAATGATGCAATTATCGCCACCGCTACGTGGGTTAAGAAAATAGCCAATAAATTACCATCTCCAACAATCACTGGTAAAAACACACAGATTGTGGTCAAAGTACCAGCAATAACTGGTTTTATAACCAATTTAACACCTTTAATGAGAGCGCCTTTGGGATTATTCGGATCTCGCTGTTGTTGCGTATAAACACTTTCTGTGATGACAACAGAGTTGTCAACCAACATACCTACTGCCAGCATCAAACCCATTAATGATAAATTATTAAGGCTGATACCAGTGAAGTACAACACCCCCAAAGTTATGATGATTGAAATAGGAATTGACATCGAAATGATCAATGTCATAGGTAAGTTTCTTAAGAAAACATACAATACAAATAATGACAATATTGATCCGGTTATACCAGCAGTAACAACGTCACGCAATGAATTAGTGACACCCTCTGCTTGGTTATCAAGGAAAACCATTTTGATACCACTCATTTGTTTTGACTTGCTGATGGTTTCAATGGTCTTAAGTACTTCTTCACCAACTTCAACTAAATTTGCGGTTGACTCCTTAAATATTTCTAGTCCAACCGAATACTTTTGATTCAAATGTCTGGCATAATCTCGCTCACCATTAATTAATTCAATGGTAGCGATGTCCTTTAATCTTATGTTTCGGTCATTTAGGATTAAGTTACGATATTCATTGATGTCGTTTGATTGAGATTTAGGCGTTAACCGAATCACTTGATTATCTGTAGTGAAATTACCAGAACGTATACTAAAATTTAGGTTACTGAGCTTACTCTGCAATTCATTGAACCCAATACCGTAACGCTTCATGCGTTCATTGTCTAGCTTGATACTCACTTCAAGTGGTTCACTTCCAGCTAATTCCACCCGTGCCACGCCAGGAATCCGTTGCACAGGCTTAACTAAATATTGATTGAGCACGTCATAAGCACCTTCTAGGTTACGTTCTCCTGTCAGCCTAATATTCATC
>JBGCFT010000087.1:0-5157 GCA_045107085.1 Marinicellaceae bacterium
CCCCACAAATTCATCCCAAACGATGCCTCCATAATCATGAACACCTAATCGGTTACCGGTCACATCACATAATTTAACGCCTACAACAAAAGCCACCAATACCAACCAAGCATACATTGGCCATGATAATTGAACCATTAATAAATAGAGTGGAACGGCTGCCAGTGTGCCAATTGTTCCCGGGGCAAACCGAGATAAACCTGAACCAAATCCAAAGGCAAAAAAACCAGCCACAGTTTTGAAAGTTAAATCAAAGGGTTTGGCAATTAACTTATGTTTATATTTATGAATGTTACTTAAGTTTTTATCAATCATGGTATTTTGGTTTGTTTTTTGCTGTTGTTTCCAATGCAACTTTTGTCAGTTCATTTCAAAATTTTGTGATATGATATATCGCTTTGAGCCTTTCAAAAAGATAATTGATAATAATTGGAGAAGAAATATCGCATGAGTACATCTACAGAAGATCTGAATAATAAATTGGGCGCCAATGCTGGCGGCACAGTTTTAGACCACCCGTCAGGATTATTTATCCTGTTTTTTACCGAAATGTGGGAACGATTTAGTTACTACGGAATGAGGGCTTTATTGGTTCTGTTCTTGATTACTGCTTTAGATGAAGGCGGCTGGGGTTGGTCACGAGAAAATGCTGGTATTCTTTATGCTTGGTATACATCATTGGTTTATTTAACACCTGTTATAGGAGGTTGGTTAGCTGATAAATTTTTAGGTTTTAAGTCTGCTGTTGTTTTGGGAGCCTTATTAATGACCTTAGGACACGCTTCGCTAGCATTTGAAACACAGTTTAGTTTCTACTTAGGCTTAGTCTTATTAATTATTGGTAACGGATTCTTCAAACCAAACATCTCTTCTATGGTTGGTGGTTTATACACAGACGATAAGAAAAAAGATGGTGCCTATACAATTTTCTATATGGGTATTAATGCAGGTGCGTTTTTAGGAATCATGCTGTGTGGTTATGTTGGCGAAACTCAAGGTTGGTCTTATGGCTTTGGATTAGCAGGTATTTTTATGTTTTTTGGTTTATTACAATTCTATTTTGCTAAGAGTTTATTTGGAGCAAATGGAGATAAGCCTGTTGTAAACTCAGCCTTAGATCAAGATATAAAACCTCAAAACCTAACCCATGTCGAGAAAGACAGATTATTGGTTATTGGAGTTTTAGCTTTATTTGTTATAGTATTCTGGTGGGCTTTTGAACAAGCTGGTTCATCAATGACTATATTCGCTAAAGATTATACAGACAGAATGCTGACTGGTTCATCAGCAACTATTTATATATGGGTTAACTTCTTTTTAACTGTAGTCCCAATATTGATCGTTACAGGCGTATTGGCGCTTTTATTCAAACAAACATTTAAATTAGTGCCTTTATCAAACATATTTTTAGGAACCAGTTTTGCTATTATCTGGGCGATAATTATTTGGAAAATTTCAAATGAATTTAGCTCAAGTACGGAAATTGAAGTCCCTGCCTCGTGGTTTGGTATTTTAAATTCATTTTTCATTATAACAATGGCTCCGCTTTTTTCAAAAATTTGGGAAACTAAGTATAATCCATCTGGTCCAGTTAAATTCGCTCTTGGTCTAGTATTTTTAGGCATTGGTTTTGGTTTTCTTGCTTATGGTGCTGCAGGAATCACTACTGGAGCAAGCACTGCTGCAGTTTCTATGTTCTGGTTAATCGCTGCTTATTTCTTCCATACAGTTGGAGAGTTATGTTTATCACCAGTTGGGTTAGCCTATGTCAGTAAGCTTTCTCCAAAACGTTTGGTTGGATTGATGTTTGGTGTGTGGTTCTTATCAAACTTTGTTGCTCACTTGGTTGCTGGTTACACTGCGGCTTCGATAGATGCAATTAATGCTGCTTGGGGATTGTCTGGATTCTTTATGTTGTTTACAGCCATTCCAATTGGAGCAGGTGTATTGATGTTATTGTTGACACCATTCTTGAAAAAACGCATGCATGGTATACATTAAGATTATCAATATCGAGGAGAGATTATGAGTACAGCAGAAATTACCAGAGATCCAAACAATGAACTATGGGGACACCCAAAAGGTTTGTATGTTTGTTTCTTTACTGAAATGTGGGAGCGATTTTCGTTTTATGGCATGAAAGCATTATTGGTATTATATCTCACAAAATACCATTTGTTTGCTGACTCAAATGCCAATCTCTTGATGGGTGCTTATGCAGGTTTAGCTTATTCACTACCATTTATTGGAGGTATGGTTTCTGATAGATATTTAGGTATGAGAAAATCTGTAATGTTTGGTGGTATCATGCTTGTTATAGGACATTTCTTGATGGCATTTGAAGGTCAACAAGCCACAATGGTTGGGGATGTCATCACTCGTGATGATTCTGCCTTGGCTATTTTCTATTTAGCTTTAGCCTTTATTATTATTGGCGTTGCCTACTTGAAACCTAATATTTCTACCATTGTAGGAAAACTTTATGAAGATGGCGATTCGCGCCGTGATTCTGGTTTTACTATTTTTTATATGGGCATTAATATTGGTGCATTTTTTGCGACAATTTTATGTGGGTGGTTAGGAGAGACTTACGGTTGGGGTTATGGTTTTGGTCTTGCAGGTATTGGCATGCTCGCTGGACTAATTTCTTTTGCTCGAGGCCAAAAACACTTAATGGGGCATGCTGAACCTAATGATCCAGAAAGCCTTTCAAAGAAAGTATTGGGTCCAATATCTAAAGAATGGCTGATATATATTATCAGTATAGCATCATTAGCATTGGTCTGGTTTATGGTTCAAAGAGAACATGTTGTTCATTATACAGCCAATACTTTATTGGTTATTGCTATTGCTGGTATTTTATTTTATGCCCTAACTAAAGTTGATAAAATCGCAAGAGATAGATTGATCGTATTAATGGTGTTAATTACTTCAACCATTGTTTTTTGGTCGTTGTTTGAACAAGCAAGTACATCAATGACTTTGTTTGCTGATCGAGTTATCGATCGTGAAATTTTTGGTTTTACCGTTTTAGCTTCACAATTTCAATCATTGAATTCATTGTTTATTATTATCTTTGCTCCGTTCTTTGCTTGGTTATGGATTAGATTGGATAAATTTAATATGAACCCTAATATTCCTTTAAAATTTACCTTGGCCTTATTCTTTGTTGCAGCTGGTTTTGGAGTCATGATAATAGGTTCAGGTATGGCTAATGCTACTGGTCAAGTTGCTGCGATTTGGTTAATATTAATGTACTTTTTACATACCAGTGGCGAATTATGTCTATCGCCAGTTGGTTTGTCAGCAGTAACTAAGTTGTCTCCTAAAAATATAGTTGGTTTCTCTATGGGAACTTGGTTTTTAGCCACTGGCTTATCAGAAATATTGGCTGCAAAAATTGCCAATATTGCCGCTGTTGATTCAGTGGAAGCTGCAACCATGACTGTCAGTGACTTTTTAATGAAATACACTGAGTTGTTTTGGTTTATGTTAAAACTAGGCTTGGGAGCAGCATTTGTCATGTTAATTTTGTCTTACCCATTGAAAAAAATGATGCATGGCATTAAATAATACTTAACAGTTTATTATTTAGCAAGCCTGCTAGGATATTTATTTTAGCAGGCTTTTTTATCGAGTAGAATTTTATGCCATTTTATACATACCAAGCCAAAACTGAAGAGTCATGTGAAAAATGTCTTGAAGGCTTTGACGTGCTTCAACGCTTAAATGCTGATCCATTAGAAAGATGCCCTGAATGCGGAAATTTGGTCACAAAAGTCATTTCAGCACCCAATGTAGTTTCGGGGAAAGCGCATTTGACCACTGATAAAACTGCAGAAAAAAAAGGTTTCACCAAATACAAACGGGCTGGAAAAGGCGTGTATGAAAAAACCGCAGGTAAAGGACCTAAGTATATTTCTGGTGATTGATGTTTTTACCATGACGTGCATGAAGCACATGAAGGATTAATAATTAAAAAGAGATTAATAAACTTAATAAATGGAACCGTTATTTCTATTAAAATTTCAGGCAATTAATTTGTTTTCTTTTTTATTCGTAACCATATATCTACATTAAACAAATATGGTTCATTAGTATCAAACATCATGAACTTTTCAAAATGAAATTCAACTACATATAAATCTCTAATTGCCAGTTGAGTTTCAATATTTTTAAAAAATTGACTATTCTTAAATGCAATTGTTAAATTGTTTTGTAATGGCACTAAAGCAGGATTGTGTAAATTTGCTGATGATAATATTGCTTTTGCGAATTCTTCAGGTATTTTTTCTTTAAAATATCGAGCCAAATCGGTGTTTATTTTTTTACTGCTTCCTAATTGTGAACAACATAAAACCCTTAAGCTAAATGATGAAAAATCTTTAGTAGAATCATTTAATATGTCAATCAATGTCTGTCCTCCTTTTGACTGATATTCAATTATCTTACTACTAGAATGATCAAATGGACCTTTAGATAAATCCAATGACCAGCCTTCAGCATTTAAAGTTAATGAAATAGAAATCAATACGATAAAAACTAAAATTTTATTCATTATTAATTTGATAACATATTTGTAATATTAACATAATCTTGAACTGTTAATGTTTCAGGTCTGGCTTTTGGGTCTATGTTAAGCTCAATCAATTGTTGTTCAGTGATTGTTTTCTTTAAATTGTTCTTTATGGTCTTACGTCTTTGTCCGAATGCTTGCTTAACCAAAGCTTCAAGCGATGACAGGTTAACTTTTTCTGGATTTTCTCTTGTCGTCAGTCTAATGATTTGTGAATCTATTTTGGGACGTGGATCAAAGGCTTCTGGTGGAACAACAAACAGTTCTTCGCATTCAAATGCATATTGCAGCATAACACTGAGTCTTCCGTAGGCTTTAATGCCAACAGGTGCACAAATTCTTTTGACGACTTCTTTTTGTAGCATAAAAATCATGTCTGATATTTTGCTTGATTGGTATAGAAAACTAATTAATAATGGCGTCGAAATGTTATAAGGTAGATTGCCGATGATGCGTGTGTTATCGTTTTCTAATTTTAATAATAACGCATCTAAGTGATGGATGGTGACATTGCTTTTATTATCAAATTTAACTTGAAGTCTTGGCACCAAATCATTGTCAATTTCTACCAAATTTAAATC